>JAGODU010000273.1 GCA_017998095.1 Prolixibacteraceae bacterium
GTTTGATTCATGTTTCTGAAATGTCGTGGTCGCAACATTTGCGTACTGCCCATGATTTCATGAAAGTTGGAGATGAAGTTGAAGCCGTTATCTTAAGCCTCGATAGAGAACAAAGAAAAATGTCGTTAGGCATCAAACAGCTTATACCCGATCCTTGGATCAATATTAAGGAAAAATACCCCATTAATTCTCGACATATTGCTACTGTTCGAAACTTTACCAATTTTGGTATCTTTGTCGAACTCGAAGAAGGTGTGGATGGACTCATCCATATTAGCGATTTATCATGGTCGAAAAAAATTAAACATCCTGCCGAGTTTACCAAAATCGGTGAACAAATAGAAGTAGTTGTCTTAGATGTTGATGTTGAATCGCGTCGCCTTAGCCTCGGACATAAACAACTCGAAGAAAACCCTTGGGATGTTTTCGAAACTATTTTTACACCCGGTTCAATTTTTAAAGGAACTATCATAGAAAAAGTTGATAAGGGCTATACGGTTTCTCTACCATACGGAGTTGAGGCTTACCTTCCTTCACGTCAAGCCGTTAAAGAAAATGGAGAAGAAGCCCAGCTTGATGAAACCCTCGACGTAAAAGTGACAGAGTTCTCGAAAGAAAATAAACGCATTGTGGTTTCACATAGCAAAGTCTATCAAGATGCTTTGGCAGCCGAAAAAGCCAAAGAAGCAAAAGAAACTGAAAAGCTTACCAAATCACCTAAAAAAGAAAAGGCTTCTCTGAAAAAAATTAAAGAAAATATAGAAAAAAATACATTAGGAGATATTGAAGCCTTGGCTAACTTAAAGGAAGAAATGATAGAAGAAGAAAAAGCCAAATTAGAAACTCTCTCTAAACGGAAAAAATCCAAAAAATCTAAGAAATCTGATGTGGATGAAACTTCTGAATTATCCCCAGCTCAAGAAATCCTAACTGAAAAAAGCGAACAATCTTCCTCTCAACCCCAAAATGAAACTCCAATCAATGTTGAAGATGTTCCTTCTGTTGAACCTCCTAACAATGCTATTAATGAAGTTCAAAGTGAGGAAGAATCGATTCCCAATAAAGAAACAAATGTCGCAGATCAAACGATTGTAAATATAGACAAAGAAGAAGTAATGAATTCTTCTGAAGAACCTACCAACGAAATTCCCGAAAAGAATTAGTTGAAGAAAATTTAACATCTACCTCACCCAAACTTTCACTTGGAGAGTTTGGGTGATTTTTTAATGAATATTATATAAATAAATTGATAATTAATTATGGGATTTTCAGTAACTTTTCTTGGTACTGGAGCAGCTACACCTTCCCTTGAAAGAGGTCTAAGCGCAACGATTGCCAACATCGACCAAACTCTTTGTCTTTTCGATTGTGGAGAAGGGACACAAATTCAAATGAAAAAATTCCAAGTAAAGGCTTCAAATATTCAGCATATCTTCATTTCTCATCTTCATGGCGATCATTATTTTGGTTTAATTGGACTATTATTTACTTATCATATTCATCATCGAATCAATCCTCTTCATATTTATGGACCTCCTCAACTGGAAGAAATTTTAAGAATTCAATTAGAGTTCAGCTTAGTAGAACTATCTTATCCTATAATATTTCAACCATTGAATTTTGATTATCCACTTGAAGTATGTGATGAAGAAAAATTTACGGTTACAGCATTCCCTTTAAAGCATCGCATACCAACCTATGGATTTCTGCTTATAGAAAAAGAACGCCCACGTAAAGTATTGCACCAATTTATAGAAGATTATCATCCTCATTATACCGATATTATTTGCATAAAGCTGGGCGAAGATTATACACTACATAATGGCCAAATTATACCCAATCATAAAATCACCCTTTCTGATCCATCACTTTCATTTGCATATTGCTTCGATACTTCTTTTTACCCGACCTTAGCCAAAAGAGTAAAAAACGTTGATTTGCTATACCATGAGGCCACCTTTATGAATGATAATGCTGAACTGGCAACAGAAAAGGGACATAGCACAACTGAACAGGCAGCTACAATTGCCAAAATGGCTTTGGCTAAGCATCTTGTGTTAGGGCATATCTCATCAAGATATCGCGACCGTTCTGTTTTCCTCAATGAAGCACGTGCTATTTTCCCCAAAACCGACTTAGCCGAAGATGGAATGACAATCATTCTGAGAAAATAAAATTTTCACTTTTGTCGTTTCATCTTTAAAAATTTGTAATTTTGCAATGCTTAAATGTAAAGGCTCCGTAGCTTAACTGAATAGAGCATCTGACTACGGATCAGAAGGTTGCAGGTTTGAATCCTGCCGGAGTCACCAAAACACACCAGTAAAAAGGTGTGTTTTTTTATTCATCTACTCTCTTATTGAAAGCTCTCAAGAAAAATTTCTTACCCTTCTTTCTGTTCATTTTGAAATTAGATATTCCAAATTTTAGAAAAATATACAGGTATTCTTTATAACTTAATATCACCAATTGTCTGTATATGAACGAACAAGATGCATGATACTTTAAATATGCTCTTTGGCATAACTTATGCCATATAAGAATAAATTGAAAACGTTTTTTAACTTTTAACACAATTTATTAACTATGAAAACAAGAAATTTTTTATCGGTTATTCTTCTTTCAGTTGTGGCTTTAACCTTTACAGCTTGCCAAAAAGATGAAGTACCGCCTCCCTCACAGGTGCAAAATACGAAAGATCTTCAGGTTTCACCTGATTTTAAATGGGAAACTGCTCGTGATATAGAACTTAATATTAGCAGTTCCATGCCCTCGGTTAGCACTCTGGCAAAGATAACAGTTTACGACGGCAACCCTGCCGATAACGGCCAGATAATAGCCAGTGGAGCAGTGGGCAATGGGCTTAATTTCACTACCCTCCTTAAAATTCCAACGCGTATAACTGAAATTTATGCTGAATACAAGGATGCCAACGGAATGGTTCAACTCGTCAATATTCCTATTTCGGGAAATAAAGTCAATTATACTTTTTCCCCAGCTCTAAAATATGGTAACCTGAAATCCTCGCTTGTTGTTGAACCCGATTGTAACACTGGCTGCGATGTTACTATTTCTGGTAATACCAACGTAACTATTAGTGATGGCAAAACGTATTGCATAACTGACAGTTTTACTGGAACTATCTCTTTTGAAGATTGGAATAATGGTGGCACATTAAAGATTTGCGGTACTGCAAATATTCAACAACTTGTTATTTCAGGAGACCAATGTAAAGTTATTGTAACAGCTTCAGGAAGCCTTACTTCTGCAAATTTAACGCTTGAAAACGGTGGAATCCTTGAGGCTTATTCCTCTGCTACTGTAAGTATTAATAAATTGAATTTAAATAATACTCCATCTAAAGTTTTATCCTACAGCAATAACTTTACTATTAATTCCAATTTTGCTCCTAATGGTTTTGTCGAAAATAATGGAACAATGATTGTTTCAGGGAAATATACCAATAACGGGGGTAGTCTTACTAATACTGGAACTTTGAATATTACAAATAACTTAGAAAGCAATAAGAATATAAACAACAGTGGAAAAATTGAAGTTGAGGGGAATATAACTTTCAATTCTGGTGCAGTTATTACGAATACTTGTCAGATTATCACTCATGGGAATTTAGCAATAAATAACTCAGCATTTACCAATAACAATGCTTATATAAAGGTTGAGCATGATTTTACATTAAACTCCACTTCAAATTTAGTTCTTCAAAACCAAAGTTTATTATCTATTGATCATAATTTCACGGCCAATCAGGGAAATACTATAGGAGAAGGAACATTGAATTCTGTCAAGGTAGCAGGTAATAGTGTTTTTAATAGTAATACAACAGTTAGTGGTGCCATTGAATTCGCTGATTATGATGGGCAAGTTACGACATCACATACTGTTTTTGTAAATGGGGCAACTTTGGTTAGCTGGAATAATATTACCAATTACATTCCTACCAGTGCATGCAATCCAGAGGGCATTGGCATTCCTCCTATAGCAGATGCTGATGGAGATGGAGTTCCAGATGAAATGGACGAATATCCAACTGATCCTACTCGTGCCTTCAATACCTATTATCCCAATCAAACTACTTGGGGAAGCTTAATTTTCGAAGACCTTTGGCCTTCAACCGGCGACTACGATTTCAATGATCTGGTTACAAATTATCATTTTACCATTGTTACTAATGCTCAAAATAAAGTAGTGGACATCATATCAAAGTTTCATGTAAAAGCCGTTGGGGCAGGTTTCATTAATGGTTTTGGGTTCCAGATAGATGGTTTGACGCCTAATACCGTAAATTCAGTTACGGGGACTCATATTGATCAAGGATATATTACGTTGGCCTCTAATGGTTTGGAAGCCAATCAGGGAAAGGCAGTAGTTATTGTTTGGGATAACGTCGAGAATGTAATTCACCGTGCAGGAGGAAGTATGTTTAATACAGTTCATAATGGACAAACAGGTACGGCTGATACAGTTGTTGTCACTGTTCAATTAGCTCAGGCACAAGCGGTGTCAGCAGTGGGTACACCTCCTTTCAATCCTTTCCTGATAAGACAAATGGATAGAGGTCACGAAATTCATTTGGTGGATCATTTTCCAACTTCATTGATGTATAATACCTTGTTGGGTACTTATGAAGATGCA
>JAGODU010000274.1 GCA_017998095.1 Prolixibacteraceae bacterium
ATGCAATAGTGTTATTTTTTTTTTATTATTTTATATAGTTAATCCTCCCTTTCTTAAGTAATATATAGTCTAAAAAAGTAGTACTGTTATACGTTGTATTTTATCTATTATTCCACTTTTTTAAGTTTTAAGTTTTAATATTATTGATAAGTTTTGTTTGATAATAAGTTATTATTTACTTAAGATAAATAATAGATATAATATTTATGATATTATTGTTTGTTAATATATTGATTAAACTATTATAAATAACTATAATAATATTATTATGATTACGATTTCAATACAGTCTATATAATAATAATAATTTTAGTGATAAATTGCAGAGTTAATTTTTAAGCATTTTTAATTATTGATATTATAATCTTTTGTCAAAGTATATTATATATGTTTTTTAAGGAACGGGTCTTGACATTTTGATTTGGTTTTTTTTTGTCTTGACGATTCCTCCATTTGCATATGTGACAATGGATATATAGTATGTATAATCATATATAAAAATACCTATAAACATACAATGATCCCAGTGATGAACTGGTCTTTGACAATATCAAATAAAGATATATAATATTCTGCACTGAAATAAGATTAGTGGCTTTGTATAAAGGGTATGGATATGAAAACCCTAAGCACTAGTTACTTATATACTATAGGATTCTAAGCACTTGTTATTCACGTATGGATATTCTATAAGGTATAGTTATTTAATAAAGCTCTGCTTATATTTCACTGGATGAATAAGCCAGTCTTAGTACGTTCAAGTATATGATACGTGATGTCATAACAGAACGTGATAGTAAGAGTTATACCTCCTAGCTATAACTCCTAGCTATGTTGTTCACTTTGAGTTTATATCCTCAAGTACCTTGAGGACGCTAGTGGATCCTTGAGGGCAGAGCTACATAGCGGTGGGTAATTGTGCTAGCGGTGGGTAAAGGTAGCACGAGTAGTCAGCGGGACGGGTCGGGAGTGTACCTTGTTTGATGCACGCGTAGCGTGCATAAAGGGTGGGAGCGCGAAGCGCGGGTGGGTTAGGGCGAAGCCCTAATTATAGCGGTGGGACGCAGAAAAACCAGCGAGCCTTAGCTCGCTGGTATATTAGAATGGTGTATATATAATGAATCATTTCCAATCGTAGTAATAACTACGTCATTCATCATCGTAATATATACCAGGCTCTTCTGATTCTTGTTCATCATCAGGTGCTGAGTCATTATCAATTCACTCTGCTGGGATCCAGGTAGTCGAGGAATCCCAATCATTCTCGATCACTCTCGCGAATGGGTAAAGCTCTTGTTGCGCTTCGTGCGCTTCTTCGAATCTATTGAACTCTCAATAGCACTTGAACTCGTCTACAATAATGTATGGCATAATGAATAAATAAGAAATAAAAAATTCTTACCAAAGTTTTTTATTCTTCGTGATAAACAAACCGATGGTCTCGTTCGTGATTGATGAACTGTCATCAAGAACTAATGGGGTTTGGGGACGAGTCCCCAAGCGGGGGTTCGGGGGCGGCAGCCCCCGTACTAGCGGTGGGTAGTTGTTCACACACACACACAGTGCGTATAGTGCGTAGGTCTCGTTGCCGGTAAGTCGCGGGATCTCGAAGAGATCGGGAGCGACAGGCAACGAAAGGGTGGGGTCGAGCGGAGCTCGACAAATAGCGGATGGGTAGTTGGGTCACGCTCACTATTGAACTGTTGGTTCGAGCCTATAGATAGTTCAAACCTAACAGAACGTGAGCGAGGGAATAAGGGGGGGATGGGTAAGGGGTTACGGTACGCTCGCTTGCGCTCGCTAATAATATAGATATAGAAAAGAAGAATGTAGATATGTCAAGAGGAGAATGTAGATATATAAAGAAAGAAAGGACGTGATTAAAAAAAAGTATTGAAGTATAATATAATAATAATATATATAGATATATAAGATAGAAAGAAAGACCAATAGATATATATATATATATAAGTGAAGGCTAATTTTCCACCGCAAAAACTTTTTACACGTTCAGCAAAAATCATGCTCGTAAGAAACAACAAACGCTCTGATTGAATAGCAGATCAATTCCTTATCTTTGAAGAAGCAGCAAAGGCAGTGTATGCTCTTTGAAAGAAACTTGTTAAAACGCAACAATGAATTGATTGATATGATGCAAAGAAACAAGAAACACTTATCTTTCTAACAGATCTTGAACTCATAATGGATGTACTCAAGGATGCATATTCTACATCAACCTTTGAACGAAACGAAACAAGACGTAAGATGCTAGAACAATACTGAGACTATAGCCAATCTAAGTATGATTCATCACGCTCTAAGACAAATCCATTACAAAGATATTTTTAACAGTTTTATTTTTTCTTATTATACCATGTCAATTGCTATTACTATTACACTATCACTTCTTTGTATTTTCATTGGTACTGTTGTACTACAAAACGCTGAGAAGATTCATGAACTTTTAAAATGCAAAGGATGCCCTTGCAAGAAAGAAAGCTGATGTTGCAAAGAACAACCTTGGACAGATTCCCAATGCTGTGCTCCTAACACATTAATTAAAAGTGATATGAGAACAATTCCTAATGAATGAGTTAAAGATGTAAAGGTAACATTTAAAGAAATAAAGATTCAAAATTCTAAAGATACTACTAAAACAAATAAAGTTAGAGACAACAAAGGTAGATTCACTAAAGCACAGTAATTGTTTTATGTAATATAAACTCATGTCTCGCAAGTCAACGCATCTTATAGGACATCACTTAATAGGTAGAAGCCAACGCCATACCTATAACATAAGCGACCCACGTAATATAGCAATGATGGAGAACCATAGGGAGAAATGATTACATGAATTATTCCAGACACTCCTAACACCACACGAACAATTTGAATACATTAATAACCTACGACTACCAATACAATCAAAGATCATAAAAGAACTTGTAAACGAAATAAACAAAACCCAACCAAAGGATCGATATGATGATTGATTAGTAAAGTAGTTTTTAATTTATACATTATAAATGATTGACAATAGAAGTTTCTTTGAGAGAATAGGTATCTCAGAAACCCAGCGGCAGTGTGCTATGTTAGATTCATTCCGACCAAAGAAAAAATATAAACCTCAGGTAGATACACAACTTAAGGAACATAACGATAAGGTAAAGCTTGTATGAGATATTATAAAGTTTATGCGTAAGAATTGATACTTCGTTTGAAAGCCATGAAGTCATAAAGCAATGAAAGAGTTTTTAATTTATAGATTGTAACCAATGTCAGAACAACTCAAAACAATTCAAGAGGGTATACAAAAACTGAAAGATATGGACTATCATCTTTGTGCTAAAGACTATGAGAACTGGATGGATAGACAAAAAAGAATGTGATGAACATTATTTGACCTTTGACAAGAACTGCAAGACACATTGAGACGTATTGATGCAGAACAGAACGCAAAGTTTTTATCTCAAAAAATATAATGGTAGATATCAAAAAGCACCGTGATGTAGAAATCGCACAACAACTAGTAGAAGAGACTATCAGAGAGAGCAGACAGCTATGAGACCATACGCCCCTGATGCTTGAGAAGGTAAAAAGAATAGTATCATTGATTGAAAGGAACTTATGCGGTCACTGCTGACAACCACCGACCGATAGCTGTGATATATGTAACGGTCATTATAAAACAGATTAGCTTTTATTTTATTATTATTTATTATACCATGTCAGAATTTTCAGATGAAGTATTAAATTTAGTTTCTCTTGATTATTGAAGGAAAGAAGCCCCTGAAATTGTGAACCTTAGAGAAAGTTACGGGAGGGTCATGAAACATTTATGTAATGGTAGAGACCAAGCATGAAGATCAGAAGCATGACGTAACTACTCCATAGCTATTACAGAACTTGAAAACTCTTGTATGAGAGCTGTTAAAGCTATGTATTCTATTTAGTTTATAAATAATAACCAATGAAAAAAGTATCTGCTACTATGGGGTATTGTAATTGTTGATGCGAAAATTGTGAATATAGTTTTTATAATTGTTCTTGCAATCCAGCATGTCCATATTGTGATGATGAGATGTCACTATACCAACTAGATTCTAAAGAAGGAAACTACGTTGTTAAATGTAAAGAATGCTGAAAAGATTTTACAATTATTTTATCAATTGATTATTTATAACACTATGCCATACATTACAGACAATGAGTGAACAAGATATGAGGTAGTTGAAGATTCCCCTGTACTATATATGAATACTACAGAATGAGTACAACATATGTCTTTCCCATCAATTTGATACATCTTGAAAAAATCCTCTCAATCAAGTGAGAGTAAGTACCATAATTGTTGTGATGGTTTAGATATGGGTTGTCCTTGAAAACCTAATTGATGAGTTTGTATATCTCAAACAGAAAGCGATAATCAGGATTTTTTAGAATCCATTCATGAACGTAAATACTTATGTTATGATTTCCAAATATGAAAAGGTAAATATTGAATACCATTACGCACAGAATACACAAAATATTGAATGAATTTTAAATTTAATTGAAACGAAGTTGCTATCGAGATACCAGAGGAACATAATAAAAAAGATTTTTGAAAGGAACTAATATCTTTTATGCGTAAGGAATGATTGTTTTT
>JAGODU010000275.1 GCA_017998095.1 Prolixibacteraceae bacterium
GTCGAAATCAAAGCCGGAAGGATAAGACATACCGCCAATGATTCTTCTTACAGGTGTAGTATCGCCTGAAGCCAGCGGATCAAATATTTCTATAGCATGTGCTTCGTGATTTAATACATATAGCTCCCCATCATATAGAGCAATGTCAACCGGACGGTTTAAGTTAGTGCTTGCTCCCTTGAGTGTTCTGGCTGGTGCAATATTGCCATTAGCTGAAATATCAAAAAAATCAATACTGCTGTTATTGGTGTTTGCGACAATAATGTTGGTTGCTTGAGGTTCATCAGCACCGTAAGCAGTCATTGGTACAGATATGATAAGCGATAATATCATCATTACTGTCAATAACCATGAAACTAATTTCTTACGCATTTTAATTTCCTCCTTCATATTCACATAAGATTTTTTTGTTAATACTTTCTTTAATTTGATTAATGAGTTTTTCGTAGTCCGTCTTATTGTCTAATTGACCATGATAAAGCTTCTCATCTGTTTGGATTTCCATTTCTAAAGATTTATGACTTTTTTTTATTGTGATGCTCAAAATACTCTCTTCCGGTATTGTTATTAATCCGTCGTCAATTTCTTTGGGAGAAAGAACCAGTTCTCCTTTATGAACAAGCAAAGCGTATGTTTTAGTTTCAAAGAAACCTGTTTTCATACGAAATTCATAACCCAACCTAACCACCTCGTTTCAATTGGTTTTAGACTACTTGGAAGAATTATACTTCAATAAATCTTATTATGGAAGAGCTCCTAAAAAACTGACCGTGTCAAATTTTTTGACATGAATCATGTCAAATAACATTGATTATATATTACCGTGGGCGTATAATCAAGCAGAGGTGATAAGATTGCAATTTTCTGAAAAATTAGATTTTCTAATGAATATAACAAATACAAGTAACAGTGCTTTAGGGCAGAAGGTAAAGATTGATCCGTCTCACATCAGCAGACTCAGAAGGGGACAACGCAAAGCCATAAAGGATGAGGCGGTCATAACTAAAATGGCTGATTATTTTGCACGGCATTGTGTATCTGAATATCAGAGCAAAGCTTTGTTGGATGCATTGAAAGTAAGTATGGACAGCTATGACATAGACGTTCTTGGCAAATTGATAGCAAAATGGCTCATAGATGAAAAAAATGATGAAATAGAAGCCGTTGGAGGTTTTCTTGATGACTTGAGTAAGTTAAATTTAACTTCGAAGATACCGGTAAATATGGCAGAAGCAAAAAAGAGAATAAATGACCCATCCCAATTGCCACAAGATGAAATCTCTCTTTATTATGGAATAGAAGGCAAGCGTCAAACTGCCGAATATTTTTTGCTGGAAGTAGCGGCACAAGACAAGCCACAAACCTTGCTCCTATATAGTGATGAGTCTACAGACTGGATGACAGCAGACCGCGAATTTGCTTCAAGATGGGACAGGTTAATGGTTGCAGTTCTATCAAAAGGAAACAAGATAAAGATTATACATACGGTAAGCCGTAACTTGGATGAAATGTTAAACGCAATCAGCCAATGGATGCCTCTGTACATGACAGGTTTAATTGAACCTTATTATTACCCTAAAAAAAGGGATGGGGTTTTCAAGCAAACTATGTTTATATCCCCAGGCCTATCAGCTGTGATATCAAGTTCAGTAGGACAATCAATCAACCAAGCAGTCAATCTGCTGGTTAGAAACCATGACGCGATTAGGGCGTATACGGAAGAATTCTATCAATATTTGAATCAATGCAAACAGTTGATGCGAATCTTTACGGCGAAAGACAAAGAACTTTATTTAGAAAACCTTAAGGAGTTTGAAAAAGAAAAAAGCAACACCATGATAAAAACAGAGTCGATTTCTATATTGACAATGCCGGAAACTGTGTCATCGGGTATCTTGTCTCGTCTTGGAATAGAAAACAGCGACCTGGCAGAGTATCAAAGGGAAAGAATAATGAACTTTGAAGTGATACTGCAGACAAATACATTTTACGAAATAATACCAATATTTGATCTTGAAATAATAAAAGACAATAAAATCAAGGTTTCCTTTTCTGATATGATGAGTGGAGGGTCTGTTTATTACACGAAAGAAGAGTATATTGAACATCTTGAGCATTTAGTGTATTTGTTGAAGACATATGAAAATTTCCATGTCAAATTGATTAAAGAAATGCCGGAAAGCAATTATTTGCTATATGCTAAGGAAGAGATAGGGGCGATAGTTGCTAAAACATCCACACCACCGGTTATACTTGCTGTTAATGAGACGAATCTGACAGCTGCCTTTTGGGACTATATGAGGGATATAATTGGCGAAAAGGATTATCAAAGCCCAAATAACATGGAAGAAGTAAGAAATCTGGAAGAATACATATATAAGATAAAATGTGAATAGATACCCATGAGAAAGAGAGAAAAATAAATATTTTACGCTCGTTTTACATGCATCTTTATGGGTAAGTATTACATAAAAGTAAAATGTTTTTCTACTTCATATAATGAACAAAAAAATTTGATTAAAGGAGTGAGTAAAATGTTTGAAATTAGTAAAAACACTTGGGTATTCTTACTATGGTCAACGCTTGCTGGAGCGATTTCCTTTTTCATTGCTGGAGTAATAGGTTGCATCATATTGTTGCGTCTTGATAATTATATTTTAGAGACAATCATTGCTGGAGGATTAGGCGGTCTTTTATTGGGCACCTGTCTCGGTAAGCCTAAGATGATAGGGAAAATTGCGCTCGCTGGCCTTGTCGCAATCCCGGTTGGTTTTTGGAGTTCCTTCATTTTGGCAGAAGCACTTTTTTCAATTCCATTTATCCATACTTTTTTTGAGAATCCTCACATACCGGATATAATAGCGATTATATTCATGGGGGTAATCTGTGGTGCGATTTTCGGAGCAATCATTTATGGGCGCAAAGCTGTTTGGATATTTTCAGCAGTATGCGGAATAGTTTCTCTGCCATTTGGGATATTAGTTAGCTTATTTAATGCTGGGCGTTCCATAAAAGCAACTTTCGAAAATTTGCTGGGTTTTTTTGGCCCCTTCGATCTGAATTTTCTCGCGATTATAACGTCATTTGGAGTTGGGATAGGGTTGAGTATCGGCCTATTTATTATGTTAAAGCAAAAAAGCACGGATGAGATAATTAAAGCATGACTTTTGATTTTACGTGAAAGGTGTGAAAAATAATGAAAATGCAACTTTATTCTAAAACGACTGCTGGGAAATGGGCAGCGATACTAACATTACTTTATATCTTATTAATGGCAATAAAATTATCGGTTTTAGCTATGATAATCCGACTTCCACTGCCTAATCCTTTTATTGCAGTTATAGGGTTTGCTGGTTTTGTATTAGGAATTATGTCATTTGCG
Organism: Prolixibacteraceae bacterium; assembly: GCA_017998095.1. The sequence continues at coordinate 3,383 of JAGODU010000275.1, forward strand.
AAAAATAAGGACAGATCTATTTTGACATTGCTTGCTATACTGATTGGATTGCTGATTATTTTCTGGACGGCGGCAGAAATTATATTTCCTCATTAGGAAATTGTCTTAAAGAAGGGTGTATTCTTATGAAGAACTCATTTTGCATTTTACCTAAGACTAAACTCGGCAAATATGCGGTAGTATTGATAATTGTGGCTATTATTTTAGTAGCTTCTATAAATGTGTTATCAATGAATAGCGATAAGCCAGCGGATAGCACAGGCTTCTTTGGTAATTTGCCTCTGGCGGTGATGGCTTTAGGAGCATTTTCTTGTGCGATCATCTCAACGATAACAGGCTTTGTAGCAGTATACAAAAATAAGGAGCGATCAGCTTTGGTGTACTTATGCGTATTGATTGGTATCCTGTCGATATATTTTGGTATAGCGCAGATTGTTGGAGAAATCACGAATTCGCATTAATTAATGCGAAAGGAGGATGGAATAATTTAGAGAGCCTAAGGTGCTGTTTTCATTTAGATATTATAAGTAAAATCTATTAAAGTGAAGGAAATGAAAATGAATAGTAAAAAAATATTAGGTACTGCAATGTCTTCAATTGGATTTATTATATTGTTAGTCCATGCTGCTGGATACATTTTTAAGTTGGATATAGGTAAACCTGCATTAACGATACTTGGATTCATATTTATAATATTTGGGTCAGGTATTGTTAGGAAAGCTTAATGAACCATTCTTTATAATAAGCGAAATAAGAAACCCCTCACTACTGAATTAATATCAGCGATGGGGAGTTTTTATTTTAGTTTCTTATGCTTGAATTTCTGTGCCATCCTTAAAGGTAAACCGTACATCCTCTTTATCATAAACAGTGCCATAATCTACAAGGATGCACCAAAGCTCAACATCAAATTCGGTAATAAGGTCTTCTTGCTTGCGAAGAGAGTTAAGGAAATCATTCATCGTACCGAGCCTTGTTTTCTTATCGGCGATTTCTTCAGTAACTGCAGTATGCCGAGCTTTAGCAAGGTCAAAGCGGTCAGCCAGTCCGTTGTATCGTTCTTGGTATTCTTCTTGGTTAAGAGCAAAGTGTGCATTATCAGAAATAGCTTTCTGAATCATCTCAGCAATAACCTCTATTTCGCTTTGCAGTTCTGTTTGTTCCTTTTCCAAGTCAGTAGTGTCAAATACCGTATCCTTTAAAAGTTGAAAGTTTTCAAATATTTCTTCTTTTTCTGAAAGCAGCTTATT
>JAGODU010000276.1 GCA_017998095.1 Prolixibacteraceae bacterium
ATTACTATCCCTTATGATCTGAAAAGTTGCTAAATTACCAGAGAAAAACTCTATCACTTTGAAAACTTTAAAATAATACACCTATGGACTTAGCAGACCACTTAAAAAACCTATCAGAGAGAGCAGCAAAACTGCAGAGTCAACTTCACACTGAAGAAGCAACAAAGCAAGCCCTGATATTACCATTCTTTTCTGCTCTAGGTTATGATATCTTCAATCCATTGGAGTTTCAACCAGAATTTACCGCTGACATTGGTTTAAAGAATGGCGAAAGGGTAGATTACGCTGTCTTAAAAGATGGTAAACCAACTATATTGGTAGAATGTAAGACAGTTACAGATAAATTAGACAAGGCTGACAGCCAGTTATTCAGGTATTTTCATACTACAAGTTCCAAATTCGCAATTTTGACAAATGGTTTAGATTATAAATTCTTCACCGACCTTGTTGAAAAGAACAAAATGGATGAAAAACCATTTTTATCTATTAACATATTGAATCTTAGAGAACAAGACATAATTGAATTAAAGAAGTTTCACAAGGCATTTTTTGATGTTGACCAGATTTTCAGTACAGCGAGTGAATTAAAATACCTGAATGAAATAAAAGCATTATTGTCATCTGAACTTGAAAACACATCAGAAGGATTCGCCAAGTATTTTATAACTGAAGTTTATGCTGGGAGAGCAACAGCAAATGTTGTAGAACAATTTAAAGTGATTGTAAAAAAAGCACTTAATCAATTTACAAGCGAGATTGTTACAGCTAGGCTAAAAAGCGTAATGGACAAAGAAAAGGAGGCAGAAAAAGTAGAAGCGGAAAAAGTAACAGAAACAAAATTAATTGAAACAACATCTGACGAATTGGAAGCCTTTTATATAATTAAAGGAATCTTACGCCAAAGAATTGACAGTGCCAGGATTTTCTTTAGAGACGCACAATCATATTTCAGTATAATTGTAGATGATAATAACAGGAAACCAATTTGTAGGTTGTATTTATCTTCAGGTAAAAGATTAATTGGAATAATTAATGCTGAAAAGAAGGAAGTGAGGATTGAATTAACCACATTGGATGATATTTACAAATGCTCAGACCAACTGTTGGCAATAGCTGATACATATAACTAGTGCTTGTATATCAAAAAAATGGTGGGACAAATGTATCTCCACCATAATTTTAGTAATTATAACAGCCACAGAATAAAAGTAGAGGTATTGAGCAGCATCCAAAATTCCTGAAATTTTTGCCAAAAATTTTTAAATCGGTTTTTGGAGTAGAATGTAATTCCGAGATTTTCAGTGAAATCTGTCAAAAATTTCTTTTTAGATATTGAACTTTGTTTTAAAGATCAGATATACAGTAATATACAGGCGGGATACCCCTCCCTATCCTCAAGAAGGTCTCCAGGGGACTGGACAGGAGGGCGGTTTGGGAGGATATTAAGTAACAAAAGTGATCAGGTATTTGCTCTGGCTTTTTATTCAACCCCAGAACCTCCATGGAATATTGAAAGTCAAGTTGCAGTTAAAGTTGCAGCCTGATTTGTTTCAAATTTCCCACTATTCTTTAGGCTGAAAATAATATAAAGCCTATTTTGTCCCCATGAAGCAATATCTTGCATTTTTGGTGATCCTCTTTTCATCAGTTGCTAATGCTCAAATTATTGACTTCAACAACTTCAGTGAGAAAAGAATGAATGAGGTTATGTTCGTTGAAATGAATAAATATGTCAAGTCCATTCATAATGGGGATTCCCTCATCTGGTCTGCCGTTGTTCAGCAAGATGTGATGGCGGATAACTATAACTTCATCAGAAGTAATAGTTCCAATAATCTTATGAAACTCCATAATCCCAAATGGCTTGGCCGAGACTGGAACGTTATACCTGACACCGTAAGAACAAAGATCACTACTGAAATGGAAATCAAATTTCCTCAGTCAGAATTTTTGAAGAAGAACAAACTCGAAAATTATGAAGGTTATTCGGCATTTACTTATACCGAGATCCTTCATAGTATTACATTTAGCGGGAGCTATCCGTCTATTACATATCAGGAAATAGCACGAGGGGCTATTAAAGGGTGGAATAATTCTCCTCCTCATGCTTTGTATATGAACGCAAATTATAAGAATGGTGTAATAGTTGGAGTGGCAACAGTTTTTGACAAGAAGAAGAGAACAATTATCATTTCATTTGTCCATGTGAGCTAATTGCTTTATTTTCATACTTCTATCCTCAGACTAATATAATAAGATGGAATTATGTTAAATGTTCTGATCCCATTATGGCTAGCTTTGGTTTTATTATCAAAACCTTCCCCAAATGATTGGAAAATTCTAGCTCCAGGACTGGACATTACTTACCTAAGTACAAAGAATAAAAGTGAAACAGGTAACTCTCAGATTACTGTAATAAGGATCAATCCAGAGAAATGGGAATTGGTTTTCATTGGGAGAAGCACAACAAATGATTTCTTCGGAAAAACCGCTCGTGAGTGGTGTGAAAGTCATAATCTCACTGCTGCCATAAATGCCGGAATGTTCCAAGTTGACAACTTTACCCATGTCGGCTATCTTAAATTTAAGGATCATATCAATAGTAGTCAGGCGAATAACTATCAATCAGTCCTTGCTTTAAATCCAAAGAATAAAGGTAAAGGACCACTTTTTCGGATATTTGATCTTGATGATACTGATGTCACAATTAAAACAATTCTCAGTGATTATAATTCTGCCATCCAAAACCTACGATTAATAAAAAGACCTGGAATGAATGTGTGGCAACAGCAAGACAGGAAATGGAGCGAAGCAGCAATTGGGGAGGATAAAACCGGGAATATCTTATTTATCTTTTCAAGATCACCATTTTCCATGCATGATCTTAATAACGAACTGTTGAGATCGGGGATAGGTATTGTTGCTGCTCAACATCTTGAAGGTGGGCCTGAAGCTCAGATTTATTTAAATACGGGAAACTATGAATTGGAACAGTTCGGGAGCTTTGAAACTAATTATTTAGAGGATGATAGCAACATTATTCCCTGGCCAATCCCTAATGTATTAGGAATTCGGGCAAAGGAGTAATAAGTGCTAATTGATGTTAATGATTCGCTAAGCTAGAGAAATCATGAAATTAGAGTATACTTTCATAAACATATAATACCTCTCTCCCGAATCCCAAAATATCTACAACGATTACTGAACTATAATGGTATGTGGTAGGTCATGTTGCAATTGCTACTTGATTAGAGTCACCGCCGGATTTGATTATACTAGCTCTGGCTCTATTGACTCAAACTCGGCCATAGTATAGGCCAATTATTAAAAAATTTTGTGTAATCCATGTCAGTTTTATCTACCATCCTTCCATTAATCCCTTTACTCAGAAGATACCACTCACCCTCAATGGAAATACCGGTTGTATTGTAAATAGATCCATCATTCATGAGCCAAAGTACGATCTTTATTCTTTTAACATGTTTGAAATCCAAATTTCGCTTAATAATCTTCCATTCTAACTCTTCTGTAGGAATTATGAGGTACTCGGATTGTTCCTTAACTAGATTGGAGAAGGAAAAAATGAAAAAATCAGGTTGTGGCTCATGCTTTATTCGTTTAAAAATAAATATTCCAATCGCTTGAATGTCATTCCTATTCTTGCTGCCATACTTTTGGTTATTTGGTACTTGGGATTCAATCAATAGGACGATAATCGGATGATTGATGCCGTTTTTATCACAGAGATAATACAAACCATCTTGAGCTCTACTATATGAAAATCCAAGCTCAATAATTTTCTTCTCAAATTCCTCCTTGAAGGATTTAATCATTGATTTAGTTCATATTACAAACTAAGACTATCGTAAACATCCATTATTTCCTGCTCACGAAGACCAAGGTATCTCCTTGTAATCGCTGGAGAAGAATGAGAGAACAACTCCATCAAAAGTATTACGGCTTCGTTGCTATAATTATTGAGCTTTAGAACCCGGTTGCCCAAAGTCTTTCGGAACATATGAGTGGACACATTTCCTTCAACAGAAATATTATACTTTTTCAATAACTCTTTCAACTTGACATTTGCATAACACTGGTCAATGGGTTTGTTGCCGTATTTGTTCAGGAAAATGTATTGGGATGAGTCTGCAACATTCATTTTCCTCTTTATCCTATCCAAAATAACCCGAAGATCATTGTTAATTTTTATCCGGCGGGTTTTTTTGGTCTTTTGCTCCTGAATTGTTAGAATATCAGTGTTTTCAAATTGCTCGAACCGAAGTTTTAACATATCACTTATTCTCAATCCTGTGAAAACCCCAATTGAAATAAGAAGACAGAATTTATATTCACGATCTCTTTCAAGCTTGGAGATAAGGGACTTAAAATCGTCCCAGTCCATACTGGTTGTAACTGTTTTCTGACCTCGTAAACTCATTGTTATAAGAAATAAAAAAAGGGCCGCAAGTATACAGCAAAAATCTTATACTTGCAGCTTATTTAATCGAAAATATAAGCTCATTTTCAGCATTTTACATATGAATTAGCCTAAAATATTGGTTGTCATATCAATATTAAAATGAGGCATACTCGACTTTTGACAAAAGT
>JAGODU010000059.1 GCA_017998095.1 Prolixibacteraceae bacterium
AATAAGAGTTGCTCAGGAGTCTAGTGGGCTCGGAGAGTTGTATAAGAAACAATTACTATATTCTACGCCCGTTATCTTAAAAAGAAAGGTCTAGACTTCCAATGGCATGCTATTGATAATAACCAGAGTTGGCATGAAAAAATAAAAAAAATTATTGAAGAAAAAAAATTACAATCACATGTTAATCTTTATATAAAAGGATTTAAGCCATTCTGGGAAAAACCTGGATGGGGACAGATCCCCCCCCCGTGTGGCCAATTTGCTCCTACATTGAAAAATGAGATAGATTATATTAATAATCCAAAGCAACTCGGCCTAATATTTGATGTTATTATAGTGGATGCGCGATTTCGAAGACGCTGCATGGAAGTGGCCCGTCAAGTGCTGCAGCCTGACGGTATTGTTATCCTCCATGATGCTCAAAAAAAGCACTATCACCAAGGATTGGAAGTATTTCAGCATCAGAAATTTTTCAATACTGGCACATGGTATCCTCTGCAGAAAGAACCTAATCAAGTATGGATTGGCAGTAATATTGATCATGAGATCTTTAAAAAGCTGAAGGATTATTAAAAATCAATTTACAAAATGGTATAGCTGGATAATTCAATGTTCGATCTTAAAAAGAAATTGGCAAAGCGGGAACTTACAATAGGCTCATGGATAACTTTCGGAGATTCCGCAGTTGCGGAGATCATGGCCCGGGCCGGTTTTGACTGGCTTACCGTGGATATGGAGCATTCGGCAATCACTTTAAATGAAGCCCAGAAGTTGATACAGGTGATCGAACTGAGCGGTGTGACACCATTGGTTCGAGTAGAAGAAAATAATCACAATTATATCAAAAGAGTGATGGACGCCGGAGCCCACGGAGTCATCGTGCCCATGGTGAATTCAGATATAGACGCAAAAAGAGCCGTTGATGCTGTAAAATATCCCCCACAGGGGAAAAGAGGCTTCGGGCTTGCCCGGGCTCAGCGCTTCAGCCTGGGATTGGATGAATATAGAAAATGGAACCAGGAAAAAAGCATTGTTATAGTCCAGATTGAGCATTTCACTGCTGCAGAAAATCTGGAAGCCATCATGTCGGTAGACGGCGTCGACGGTTTTATGATCGGCCCTTATGATCTTTCTGGTTCCTTGGGCCACCCTGGTGATTTCAATCATCAATCATTCCTCGCATCTCTCGAAATGATACATGAAAAATCAAGGGAACATGGATATCTTATGGGACAGCATGTCGTCAAGCCTTATGGACAAGATCTTATGAATGCAATTAATACAGGCTTTCGGTTCATCGCATTTGGTGTTGATTTTCTCTTTCTCGGTGAGTCGTGCCGCAATCTGCTCGGCGAGATTAGAGGCATGATCAAATAATCGATATTGTTATATTTTCAAGGAGACTCTATGAAAAATATCATCGCTTTAATCCCGGCCCGGATGGCGTCGTCGAGGTTTCCCGGAAAACCTTTGGTCAAGATATGCGGTAAAACCATGATCGAACATGTCTGGCGCCGTGTTAAAATGAACACTCGCATCAATTCGGTTTACATTGCCACCTGTGACGATGAGATACTTCATGCGGGAAAGGACTTCGGAGCAGAGGTGATAATGACCGCTTCCACTCACCAGCGTGGTACGGATCGTATCGCTGAGGCCTGTGAAATCCTCATTGGTAGAGGAAAGGATTTCGATATTGCACTGAACATTCAGGGAGATGAGCCACTTCTTAATCCGGAAACTCTTAATCTTTTAATTGACCCTTATTTTTCAAATGATAACGTTTCATGTGTTAACCTGATTGAAAACCTTGAAGGAGAGGAAGAAATAAATAGCTACAATAATGTTAAGACAGTTTTTGATCAGCAAGGAAATGTCCTCTATTTTTCTCGGCTCCCGGTCCCATATGGGTTGAAGAACAAGCATTATAAGCAACTCGGTCTTTATAGTTTTAAGAAGGAAGTGATATTACAATATCCTAAAATGCCAATGACACCACTTGAAATAGCCGAATCAGTTGATATGCTCCGATTTGTTGAAAACAATATTCATGTTAAAGTCTCATTGACACCTTATACGACTATCGGAGTCGATACGCCATCTGATCATGATGCGGTCAGTAAAATAATGGAAAAGGACGCACTATTTAATAAATACAGAGATAACAACTAAGGAGCTATAACATGTCAGATAATAATGTAGTCGATGCCAAATTAACCAATCCGAATCTCGATAAAATCCATGAACTGTTTTATAAGCGTGTCTCAAAATTTTTTAATGACAATGGATCTCCGAAGCCTGAGTTGTTTGAAGATGTCCCTTGTTACAACTGTAATTCCACATCTGTTAAAACTCAATTTACAATATCAAGGTTCCGTCATGTCAGATGCGCCCAATGCGGAATGGTCTATGTTACTCCAAGAATAAAAGAAAGTATACTTCATGATTCTTACGATGAGGATGATTATTCAGAGCATTATCGCTTGAAAATCGTTCCATCTCTAAAATATCGAAGAGAAGTTCTCGGCGAAAGAAAATATAAGCAAATTATGTCATATTTTGAAAAACCGGGTTCGATTCTGGATATCGGATGTGGTTTGGGTGACTTGCTGAGTGTTTTTAAAGATCATGGCTGGGATTGCATGGGGATTGAATTCAATAAATTCGCTGCCAATTATGGTCGTGATAATTTTGGACTCAACATAATTGACAAGTCGATTTTTGACTTTGAGCCAAAGGAATATCAGTTTGATTGTATTATGCTGTGGGGTGTTTTGGAACATTTTACAAGCCCGATGGATGTTCTCCTGAAAGCATACCAGTTATTAAAAAAAGGCGGATTGCTTGTTTTAGAAGTTCCAAGCGGTGATTCAATTCTTGTCCGATATTATGAAACATATGGAGGATATGTCGATCGAATCATTGAAGGTGACCGGCATATTATGCTGTTTTCTGCCCGCTCGTTGCAGGAAATGGCGAAAAAAGCAGGATTTGATCTTATTGAGTTAAAGTCGAACGGACTGGATATTGATACCCTGGCAAGATTAAATAAAGAAAATATTTCAGCTGAATTCACAACTCGACTTCAATCAATAGTTGATTCAATCATGTGTGGTGATTTGTTAAGGGGTTTTTGGAAAAAATAATCAATAATATAATTATTGAATAAGATAGTGTCCTGTCGAAAATTTTAATTATGGGCACACCATAAAAATTAGAATTTTCAACATTGAAAATTCTAATTTTTTGCATTTAAACTGCCTACAAGGGAACATTCAAATTTAAATTTTAGGTGTTCTCTTATAAAAAAAATAAATACATTATGAATTCATGTGTTGATGAAGATTGCTTTTTGATGCCCAGTATGCTATTGACTAAAATATGCTCATTTTTTATCATCCAATAAATCTATATTAATCCGAGGTTTATATTTGAATAAGGATAAGCTCAATGTTGGGATTGCCGGATACGGTATAGTTGGGAAGCGCCGCCGGTCTTTTATCGACCTACACCCGCGATTGCAGACAATTGCCGTCTGCGATCAAAATTTTATAGATACCGGTATTATGGCTGACGGTGTGCGGTGCTATTCTCATTACAGTCAATTGCTTGAGGAACCGCTCGACATTTTATTTGTCAGCCTGCCGAATTATTTAGCAGCCGAAGTAACAATTGCGGGGCTGAATAAAGGCCTGCATATTTTCTGCGAAAAACCACCAGGAAGAGATGTAGATGATATAATCAAGGTTATCGCTGCTGAGAAGGAACATCCCGGATTGCTTTTGAAATATGGGTTTAATCACAGATATCATGATTCGGTAAAAGAGGCTCTGCGCATTATTAAATCGGGAAATCTCGGAGAAATTGTCAATATGCAGGGTGTTTATGGGAAAAGCAAGATTATACCCTTTTCAGGTGGATGGAGGGCGGAAAGAAAGTATGCCGGAGGTGGAATTCTTCTTGACCAGGGCATTCACATGGTTGATTTGATGAGGCTGTTCTGCGGTGAATTCACTGAAATTAAGAGTTTTATATCCAATAAGTACTGGAATCACGATGTTGAAGATAATGCTTATGCGCTTATGCGTGATGACAGGGGACGAATTGCGATGCTCCATTCAAGCGCCACCCAATGGAGGCATCGCTTCCAGTTGGACATCATTCTTACTGACGGATTCCTTCAGCTCAACGGAATTCTTTCCGGCTCAAAAAGTTACGGACAGGAGAAACTCGTCATTGGAAGACGCGATGAAGCAGATGTGGGTTCATTGCATGAGGAAGTTGTGATCTACCTTGATGATAATTCATGGCGCGATGAAGTAAACGAATTTGCTGATGCGATTTGTAACGGTTCAAGGATAGAAGTTGGCAATAGTAATGATGCATTGGAAACAATGAAGCTTGTATATCAGATATATTACTCAGATAGTGACTGGCGTAATGCCTATGGGATCAAGAATTATAACTGAAGCTAATGATAATATTTAATAGGTTTCATGATGAACAATATCGACAAACTTTTCAATGAATCTGGTGATATCAAAGATTTTACCACAGGTTATTACAAATACCTTTTTTCAGTATTAAACAGTATTGACGTAAATGAAATCGCTGCCTTTTCTGAAGTACTTTTAAACGCACGGGCCAAGGGGAATACTATATTTTTTATTGGCAATGGAGGTTCCGCTGCTACCGCTTCGCACATGGTGAATGATTTTGGCATGGATGTTATGAAGAAAAGCGGTACCGACATTCCTTTCCGGGCTATTTCGCTGACGGAAAATGCTGCGGTGATGCTCGCAATCGGCAATGATGATGGATACGATAAACTGTTCGTAAACCAGCTTCGCATTAATTATCGTCCGGGAGATATACTAGTTGCTATATCTGCAAGTGGAAATTCACCTAACATAATTGCCGCTGCGGAGTGGGTAAAAAGTAAGGGGGGCACGGTAATGGCGCTTGTTGGTTTTGATGGAGGGCGGTTGAAAACAATCTCTGATATAGTTCTCCATGCAAAATCTGAAAAAGGCGAATACGGACCTGTCGAGGACGCGCATATGATTATGGATCACTTGCTGGCTAACTGGCTGCACTATTATATCCAGAGGGACCTTCCCGGAGAAAAGAAATGAAATCATCGGAAAAAATAAAAATACTGTTAGGCCCGTCAACTTTCGCAGCTCAGGACAGGTCGCCTATTGAGAAACTTGAAAATGCAGGCTGCGAGATTATAAATAATCCGTTTGGAAGAAAATTGACCAAACAGGAGTTAATTGATCTCTTGCCGGGTGTAAAAGGCTTAATCGCGGGACTTGAAACCCTGGATGAAGAAGTAATGATGAAATCGGAACTCAAGGTAATATCAAGGTGCGGTTCGGGTATGTCTAATGTTGACCAAGAGGCCGCAAAGCGGGCCGGTATCAAAGTGTTTTCAACTCCCAATGGGCCGACAAGCGCCGTAGCCGAGCTGACCTTGGGAGCCATGTTGAATTTGCTCAGGATGATCACCCCGATGGACAGGGATCTGCATAACGGCAAATGGACTAAAAAAACGGGCATGCAGATTGAAAATAAAACAATACTCATCATTGGTTTCGGGAGGATTGGCAGGAAAGTGGCTTCACTGCTGAAGCCGTTTGATGTTAAGATCATCGTTGTTGATCCATTTATGGAGAAGGCGGTTGATGGTGTTACAATTCTACCAATTGACAAAGCACTTCCGGTGGCAGATATCATTATCATCCATTCAAGCGGTGAAAAACAGATTATCGGTGAAAATGAATTCAAGATTATTAAAAAAGGAGCATTTATACTTAATGCCGCCCGAGGTGAACTGGTGAACGAGGATGCTTTAATCAAGGCGCTTGAGAATGGTACTATCGCCGGAGCCTGGTTTGATACCTTCGCAAATGAGCCATACAGCGGCCCGCTCATCAGGTATCCCCAGGTTCTGCTGACCCCCCACGTGGGTTCTTACACTCAGGAATGCAGGAAGTCAATGGAAATGGAATCTGTTGATAATTTGCTGTCAGCCATTAGCGGGAAATAATCATCTTGAAAGAAGAATCGATAACGAAGTTCCTCTCGGTTGCCCGGGAAGCGTCAATCAAGGCAGGAAAATTTTTGCTGAGCCCTGATGTTACCTTGAAGAATGCAAATTCCAGCATCGGGCGGGATATAAAAATAAAAGCGGATAATGCTTCAGAGGATATTATAGTCGGCTGCTTAAAGAAAGCCTCTGAATTTTCAATTCTATCAGAAGAAAGCAGCATGATAGACAGGGGAAATCATGAATTTATATGGATTGTCGATCCTCTTGATGGAAGTTTGAATTTTTCGCGAGGCATTCCTTTGTGCTGTATTTCTATCGGTTTATGGCGAGACATGGAGCCGCTGCTTGGCGTGGTCTATGATTTTTACCGAGATGAGTTGTTTGCCGGCATTGCGGGGAAAGGAGCATGGCTTAACGGGGAAAAAATCAGCCCCAGCGCCATAAATAAAAGGGAAAGCGCGATACTGTGCACCGGCTTTCCTGTGAATACGGATTTTTCCACGGAACGGCTGATGCCTTTTATTCAAATGATTCAAAACTATAAAAAAGTACGCCTCCTTGGTTCAGCTGCTCTATCTCTTTCATATGTCGCATCGGGAAAAACCGATGCTTACGTGGAAAACGATATTATGATATGGGATGTGGCAGGCGGATTGGCTATCGCGAGCGGAGCCGGATGCATGTTGGAAATAAGCAGTGGCAAAAAAAAGAATTCTCTTAAAGTTGCTGTTACAAATGGGAGTTTCAGTATCGGGTGATGATACGTATTAAATGATATGTCTCATTATTTATTTTATCAATACAATAAACTATATTTCATATGATGTTCATGAATATTCAGGGAAAAATTCGAAGTGCCATCAAAAAATCTCTTGGTATAACTTTTAAATCTATCCCTCAATTCAATCGTGCTATAAAACATGGGCTTAATATCTTTTCATTTCATGATGTAACGGATCAACCCAGCAATTTTGCCATGGAGTATGGTCTGGCAGTATCACCTGAAATATTTTCCCGTCAAGTTTCATGGATCCAATCTAACTTCAATGTGATACATCCCTTGGATATCATAAATAATAAGTCGCTACCGCTTCAGGCCGCACTCATAACTTTTGACGATGGTTTTTTAGGGTCATTCAATAATGGTCTTGCAATATTAAAGGAATTAAACCTGCCATCGGTTGTATTCCTTAACATGAAGGCTATCATTGAGCATAAGCCGATCCTTTCTGCGGTTATATGTTATCTTGATCGTTATGTACCTCAGTTTTCCATATATTGTAAATCTAAGGGTTTAGTACCTCCTTTTCATCTCACCATTAACGAATCCATACTCAACGATTTTGAAGGCCAGTATGGTGCTGTGGATAACAAAGCAGTAATTGAATACCAGGGAATATTTGCTGACTTGAATATTGTTAAAAAGTGGAACGATAAAAATCATGTCATGTTCGGAAATCACCTTTTTGACCACTGGAATTCTCCCGCCCTAAGTTGCGAAGAGTTAGTGGATGAATATAGAAGAAATGAAATGGCGTTGAATCAGCTTGATAATGCCATAAATCTTTTCGCTTTTCCAAATGGGCGTTTTTCAGAACGAGAAGTTGGTTGTTTGAAAAAGTTAGGAGCATTTAAAGTATTTACATCAGCTGACAGAGTGAATCTTGATGCACGAAATTATATGCTGGGAAGAATATTTTTACATGGAACTGATTATAATATAAACCATTTATGGTTCCGCATAGGGAATGCTATGTTATCTGGATTTATGAAGAATACATTTTGATGCTTGCGAATTCCTTTGAGAAAAGGGAATATATAATATGGAAAAGATGAGAAATATTAAAATTACTGATTCAATGGAAGATGTTGTTAATTATTTATCTTATTTAAAAGTTGCGAATTGGAATTTTCCTACTTTATATACATTGGATTATTTTAAATGGAAGATAATAAAAAATCCATTTTTAGGAAGTTTATGTTATCTGCGATATGTCAATGATGTTCCCGCTTCCCACGTGAGCATAACATCCAAACCTATCAATGATGAATTGGGCATCAGCGCACATTGCGGGGAACTCGGGGACACCCATACTCATCCTGCATATCAAAAACAAGGCCATTTTGGAGTGATAGGGACGGCGGCAATTGCAGATTTTCAGAAACAATTTCCCGGAGCGTTCGTTTTCGGCATTCCAAATGAAAATGCAGTACACGGCTGGCAGTCCAGGTGTAATTGCGAATTGCTGAATTCGTTGAATATTGAAGAGTATTCAATGAATGTCTTGTTAAAAAGAAAGATATCTCAATCATTGACAAAATATAATGTAAATAATGAAAAAGTGAAGGATCTTATTGATCATATCTGGCAGAAAACTTACAAGAGAAAATGCAGTTTATATAAAAAAGATTATAAATGGATTGAGTGGAGGTATAAAAATTCAAGTGAAAAATATAACATTTATTTTTCTCGTGGAGCTTCCAAGTCAGTTGAAGCATATATAATTGCAAAAATTACAAAGAAATATTTTTTTACTCATTTCCAGATTTGCGACATTGTCGGACTAGACCATGATGCAGAAATAATAATATTTGATAATTTCATCAAACAGTATGTTTCCTCTTTTAGTAAAATAACAATCTGGTCTTCAAAAGAAACAGGTTTAAATGCTTACTTGGTTTCCAAGAGATTCAATGTTAATCGTAAAATTAATTTTGTTTGTAATAAAAATGAAGCCTATGAACAGTATTTATTGTTAAAGGAAAAACTAATAATTAGCCTGGGTGATACGGATAACGTATAGATTCAAATGCAACTTGATGATGTAATTCGTATTATGATACAAACATGCGAGCTATAAGTATTATGGCAGAAAGACGGATTTATGTTCCAGATAACCTTGCACTTGTAGTCCCCACAAAGGACCGTCCGGAAAAAATAAAAAATCTACTTGAGAGCATAGCGAGTCAGGATGTCGCTCTCGGGAGGATTATAATTATAGACGGCGGCGAAAGCGTTGAGGACATCGTTTCTAAGTTCTCAGCCCGGCTTCCCGTTGAATATTATAGATGTTCACCGCCCGGTCAAATACGTCAAAGAAATATGGCAATCTCGAAGCTTGACGGGAGGACATGCCTTGTCTGTTTTTTTGATGATGACATCGTCCTCATGCCGGGGGCCTTAAAGGAGATGATTGATTTTTGGAATACAGTAGATCCTGAGACAGCAGGAGTCTCTTTTAATATCATTAACATGCCCCCTGACGAGCATTCAACGGTTAAATGGCTCATGGCTTCAAGTGTGCCCCAGCGGGGGAAAGTATTGTGGTCTGGCAGGAACACAAGTATTTCCAATTTAAAAAAGAATATTCGATCGCAGTGGCTCTGCGGCGGCGCAACGGTCTGGAAACAGGACATCGTTGTGCGGCATATGTACAATCCTATCGATTCGAAATGGGCTATCTGCGAGGATCTTATTTTCAGCTACCCCCTTGGAAAGAACCGCCCGCTTTATGTGTGTGCTGACGCGAAAGTGCGCCATGAGCATGTGTACGACCACAAGGTGAAGCAAAAACATGTATTTTATGGACGAACCGAAACCCTCTGGCGATTATATTTTGTGAACAGTCACAGGGAGTTATCTAAAATATTATTTTTTTGGAACCTTGCGGCATTAATAATCGCCCGTTTTGTGATGGGAATATTTACTTTTAACAGAAGGCATATACAGTTTGGTTTAGGGCAGTTGCAGGGGGCGCTCTGGGGTTTGTGGTACTTGATCCGCCGGAAAGATATAATAATACTCCTCGAAAAATAATTATTCTAAATGGACATATAGCGAAATCTAATGATCCGCGTTATTTACTTCCATCGCTTTCTGCGGTGGGGAAACTATGAGTAATTATGTAATCAGTAGCGCGGCGAATTTATTTGTTTTAAATTGTTATTATTTAATCATGTTTCATGTTGTTAGACCCAACATTTTTATTAAGCCATGCCGAGTGAAATGATAATGCCGAAGATAATAATTATCGGAGCTGATTGTTTTATCGGTTACCATTTAAAAGAATATCTCTTAACAATGAGCGATGTTCAACTGAGTCTCGCTGTCTATGATAAGTCATACGCCGATAAAAGGTGTAAGGTTTATTTTTGTGATATATTGAATCCTGAGACATTGCAAGGCGTTGCCACAAAGGACGCAATTGTAATAAACCTTGTGTATCTCTGGGGTGGGTCCAGAGACATGAATATTCAAGCCATAGATAACCTGTTGAGAGAATGCGAAAGCGCGGGGATTCGCCGTTTTATTCATATCAGTACTGCTTTTGTGGCCGGAAGAGCGGCGAATGATGTTATTAATGAGGCTACTGATTGCAGGCCAATAAGCGAATATGAGCATAATAAATTAGATATTGAGAATTATATATTAGCATACCATGGCGAATTCGAAAAAATAATTGTCAGGCCCACTGTGGTTTTCGGCCCGGAAGGTAAGAATCTTCTGAAAATGACAGATAATCTGTTATTTGGTAAAAGGTGGATAAATTATCTGCGCTCATGCCTTTTTAAGTGCAGAACCATGAATATAGTGAGTATTGCCGTTGTGATTGAGGCCATTCAATTCTTGATAAGAATGGAACGCAACCTGGATGGAGAAATATTCATCGTTTCCGATGATGAACATCCACATAATACATATTCCCATGTTGAATCTTTGGTGATGCAATATCTGGATTACAGAAAATATCCAATACCGGTATTTGGGCTGCCGGTTTTTCTTACAAAAAAGATGCTTTTATTGTCAGGTAAATCAAACACAAATCCGCAAAGAAAATTCGACTGTGGTAAATTGGCCGCATATGGATTTTTCAAAAGAACAACATTGGATGATGAAATTTGCAAGTATATGGAATGGTTTAAAAAGAAATTCTGCGGCAATAAGTGTGGATGATTTCCCATGAAAAATAATCATCGTTATCATACAAATAGGAAATATAAAATACTTCTTGCAATCGGTTCATCGGAAATCGGGGGGGCTCAAAATATATTTTTATCATGTGCTGGCGAATTTGTGAAACTGGGGCATGTCGTTGAAGTCGCGCTGCCTGAAGGACCTCTATCGGACCAGGCGAAACTCCTTGGGATCCCGATCCATACGATAAATTTTACATCTATTCTTTCCGTGCTTAGAATTAAAAGAATGCTGCAGAAGGGAAATTACGATATAATTAATACATATTTGACAAAATGCGGTCTTCTTGTTTCCTTCGTCAATTTCCTGTATAAAAACCCCATCTGCTGCACATTGTTAAACGCAATTACTCATGAAAAGCTTATACGAATTCAGAAATTAATTTACCCGCTAATGTATCATCTTTTTCAAATGTTTTGCGATGGAATTATTGTTAATTCTAATGCAAATAAACAGCATTTTGTCGATACGGCAAAAATTAAAGAAAGTCATATACAAGTGATATATTCAGGCATAGATGAGAAACGGTTTAAGAATAACACTCAATCGCTGAATCTTGCGAAAAAAATTGTTATAGGTATCGTCGGCCGCCTATCGATGGAAAAAGGACCAGTATACCTGATCAATGCCCTCGAGTTTTTAAAAGATATTGATTATGAATGCATGATCGTTGGAGATGGTCCGCTGAGAAATGATCTGGAGAAGAGAGTTGACGAACTGGGATTGAATAAAAGGGTCAAGTTCTTCGGATTTCAAAAAGAGGTTGCACAATTCATCAAGAAAATGGATGTGGTGGTTGTCCCATCCCTGAATGAAACATTCGGCCTTACCATAGTTGAAGCATTTTTAATGAAAAAAGTCGTTATCGCATCCAATGTCGGCGGCATACCTGAATTGGTCATACACCGGAAAACCGGATTGCTTTTTCCGGCAAAGGATAGCGTATCCATTGCGAATAGTATCCAAATTATCTATGAAAACAGAAATTTAGCAAAAAGATTGACTGAAAGTGCCTACAGGCATGCAATATCTAACTTTACCATACCTGTTATGGTCAATAATACTTTAAATTATTATGCGGTATTATTAGAGAGACAAGAAAAAATAATTACCGAAGCAAAATAATCATATGAATTGATGATTATATCATTCAATAATCTCAGAATTGTTAAAATTGGTAATTTACATCAAACTATCGGTATAAAGGTTGCTTATGAGAATTCTCATGCTTAATCCACCGTTCCTGCCAAAATATTCACGGAGTTCACGAAGTCCGGCGGTAACAAAAAGCGGCACAATTTATTATCCACTCTGGCTAAGTTATGCAACCGGAGTATTGGAAAAAGAGGGATTCGAGGTATTGTTAATTGATGCTGCTGCGGAAAATGCGGATCTTGATGATATTCTTCCCCGAATATGTTCTTTCAAACCTGAAATAGCCGTGTTTGATACATCAACCCCAAGTATTGATAATGATATACAGGTTCTGGAACAGGTGAAAAATACAATTGGCGGGCGGCTGCTGACCGTAGTAGTGGGAACCCACCCCTCGGCGCTTCCGGAAGAAACACTTATGCTCTCCGATAAAATAGATATCATAGCGCGGAAGGAGTATGATTATACTCTGCGAGAATTGTCCTGCAAAATTTCAACGGGAGACCAGGATCTTTCCAGTATACAAGGCATATCATATCGAAAATCAGGCAAAATATTCCATAATGCTGACAGGCCATTTATCACCGAAATGGATGATCTTCCTTTCGTCTCGGCCGTATACAAAAAGCACCTTGACATCAGGAATTATTTTTATGCTCATGTGAGGAACCCGGTGGTATCGTTTTTCGCCGGCCGCGGGTGTCCCAACCGGTGCTTTTTTTGCGTATATCCCCAGGTGATGTTCGGCCATGCTTACCGGCACAGGTCTCCGGAGAATATCGTCGCGGAGCTTGAATATGTAAAAAGGGAATTGTCTGAAGTTGTCGAGGTTCTTATTGACGATGATAATTTTACCGCGGACCAGGAGCATGTATTAAAAGTTTGCGACCTTATTATTAAAAAGAAACTAAAGGTGGCATGGACCGTGGAAGCGCGGGTTGATTTGAAACTGGAAGTCATGATGGCCATGAAAAAGGCCGGATGCAGGTTGCTTGTGGCTGGATTTGAAAGCGGGGATCAGCAGATCCTTGACAACGTTCAAAAGGGGATTAAACTCGAACAGTCCATGGAGTTTGTAAAGAATGCCCAAAAGGCGGGTCTCCGGGTCCATGGCTGTTTCATGGTGGGTAATAAAGGTGAAACTCATGAAAGCATGGAGCGAACACTGGATTTTGCCCTGAAGCTAAATGCGGACACCGCGCAGTTTTTTCCTCTCATGGTGTATCCGGGAACGAGGGCCTATGCCTGGGCCAGTGAGCATTCGTATATCAAGGCTGGTTCATTTCGGGATTGGCTGACGGAAGAAGGACTCCATAACTGCGTCCTGAACACAGAGCATTTATCCGCAGATGAATTGGTCCGGTTCTGCGATTATGCGAGAAAGAAATATTACTTGCGTTTGGGATATATTATAAGAAAAGGCTTTGATATTCTCGTGCATCCATCGGAAATAAGACGTACTTTCAAGGCATTTAAAACATTATCACGACATCTGCTGAGAAGCGTTAATTAGCTATGAAAGTAATATTCTATATATTGCTTGGTTTAACGTTATATACATATATTATTTATCCGGTTATCCTTTTTATCATTGTGAAAGCATACGGCTTTCTCAAGAAAAACAATATGGATAATTCAACTGATCTGATACATGAGAATACGGTATCAGTTGCCATGATCTGCGCAATGTTTAACGAAGAAAAGGTGGCCGAGGATAAAATACGTAATTTTTTCGATCTCAGTTACAAGAATAAAAAATTATATATTGGCTCTGACGGGTCAAATGACCGTACCAATGAGATCTTAAAGAAATACTTAAATGATAAAAGGATAAAAATATTCTTCTTTCCCCGACGCGGGAAGGTTTTCGTGATAAATGATCTGATTGAAAATGCGACAGAGGATGTCATTATATTCACCGATGCGAATTCGATGTACCAAAAGGATTCGATTGAGAAACTGTTAGATTGTTTCAGGGATACTAATATCGGCGCCGTATGCGGCAGATTGAAACTTGTTCAGAAAGGAGGAACATCGGGAGAAGGCTTCTACTGGAGGTATGAAACCTGGATCAAAAAACAGGAAAGTCTCCTTGGGGCCGTTATGGGAGGCAATGGGGCCATTTACGCGGTTCGAAGAGAATTGCTGTCGCCGATCAATACGAATACGATAAATGACGACTTTGTTATTTCCATGAAAGTGATAGAAAAAGGATACGGGATGGTTTATGCGGAAGATGCTGTTGCTGCTGAAGAGGTTGGCGACAGCGATTCGGTCGAATTTAAAAGACATATACGTGATGGGGCCGGCCATTACCGTGCAATGATCACTTTGTTCCGGCTGTTGAATCCAATGCACCCGAAAATATTCTTTTTGTATGTTTCTCACAGGATAATCAGGTGGTTGGTGCCCTTCTTTTTTGTACCTTTGCTTATGCTCCCTCTTTTTATAGAAAATGATTCTGTTACAATTGGATTGTTTTTTATCCAGGTTGTGATATATATTTTTGCAATAATTGGTTTCATGTTGAGAAATAAAGTGAAAATTAAAATATTTTATATTCCATTTTATTTTATCATGATCAATATTGCTTTACTAATTGGCTTTTTCAAAGTTATGCTTGGATTCCAAAAAGTGACCTGGGACAGCACTGTCCGATGAACAAAGGATGATTCGAAATTTTAAGGATCAAGGTTCATTGCATGATACATAACAATGAAAAAACGATGACATTGCAATACGTGGCAATGTCTTTTTTATTTCCCGGTCTTTTCTTTATGATTTCGTTGGCTGAAAATACATGGTTGTGCTCCTTGAGTCAGATAATAGGCTGGATCAATATAATAATGGCAACTATTGTTGTCCTTACGACGTACAGAAACCAGATACTGTTATTTGCTTTGTTAGGTCTTTTTGTTTTATTGAAAATGTTCAATATTCTTTACAATAATGAGTTGCTGGTACAATATATAATAGTCCAGAATCTGCTTTATTGTCTTGCAGGTGCGGCAATAGTATATCGGAATAGAATCAGTATGATTTACAAACAGTTGTTAATCATTTGCTTAATAAATCTTGTATTCATGACTATGCAGGTATTGGGAGTTGGAGAGTGGATAAATTTTTTAGCAACCCATGCAGGCGCAGAAACAAAAGTGCCCGAATCTGTTTTTTTTGCCATCCCGGGTGAATTTATCTATAGGCTTTATCAGGGGAGACCGGCCGGTTTAACCTCATCAAATTTATATGTGTCATTATTGATTGTTTTTGGTTTTGCTTTCCACCTGGCCTATGAAAGGTCAAGTAAATTGATGGCTTTTATAATATCTTCAATGGTTGTTTTAGCAATGTCAAAACAGGTGTTCTTAAATATACTGATACTCTTTATGCTATCATGCATAATCGGCACACGGAGAAAAACAAAAATTATATTATTATTACTGATAGTCATCTTTTCTTTATATGCAATGCTATTACCGGGATTGCTATATGAAAACTTATCTCTGGAAACAGTTCAAAGAAGTATTTTTCTCCGGCTGAAATCGTTTTTTCCATTTATTTCGGATATGCTTGATAATCTGGCTGTTTTTCATAGTATCAAGTCATACACAAACAAATTTATACTTTCAGAAGTCAGTGAAACATCAGGTTATACAGTTTTTCTAAAAATGGGCAACATTTTTCTCTTCCTATACTTTTTTCTTATTCTTCTATTTATTATCAGGGTGCGTATTATTCATGTTAATAATTTATTTCTCCAAAGGTTGATTTATTTTGGACTTGTGAATTTGCTGTTGTTTCCATTATCACAGAATACATGGGCATTGACTTTATTTTGGTTTATAAATGGATTTGTTTTTTTTCCAGTATTCAGAATACTCCAGCCTAATATGGGGGAGTTCAGAAATCCAGGTAATGCGAAATTAAATTACCATCTTGTAACTGAATAGTTTTATAACATTTTAATAATTATTTTATTATGATTCAGCAGAATGGTCGATAAGGACAGTTTTACTCAATTATTATTGGTTTCTAAATGATTATAGTATATTTATTGATAACATTTTTAGTAGCATGTGGATTGACATACTGTATACGCATATATGCGTTAAGGAATAATATTATCGATGTGCCCAATACGCGAAGTTCACACTCTATGCCGACACCTCGGGGTGGAGGGTTATCCATTGTACTGGTATATTTGGCTGTGCTGGCCGGATTGATGTGGTCGGGAACGCTTCCTTTCAGGATTGGCGGGCTGTTCTTTTTGGCAGGAGGGATTGTCGCATCGGTCGGTTGGTGGGATGATCATGGAGATGTTCATGCGGCGGCGCGCCTTGTTGTGCATCTGGTATCATCAGTACTTGTGGTTGCGGCAATTGGAGGTTTACCCGCATTCATTGCCTGTGGATCAATAATTACATCAGGGTGGTTTGGCAGTATTTTTGCCGTGATCGCTCTGGTGTGGATATTGAATCTATACAACTTTATGGATGGAATCGATGGCATCGCTGGTGTTGAGGCTGTGACTTCAACAATGACGGCAGGTCTTTTATTGTTTTTTGTTTTTGGCTTAAAGGATGCAGCTATGCTGCATTTTTTTTTGTCGGCTGCGGTAACGGGCTTTTTAGTATTGAATTTTCCGCCCGCTAAAATATTTATGGGAGATGCGGGCAGCGGTTTTTTAGGCATAATGCTTGGTGCTTTAGCCCTATATAGCGCTTCTCTTTTTCATCGGATGCTCTGGGTGTGGCTGATCCTACTCGGTGTTTTTATTGTGGATGCAACCATGACTTTATTACGCCGTCTATTACGCAGAGAAAAAGTGTATGAGGCACATCGGAGTCATGCCTATCAGAATGCATCGCAATATTTTAGAGGGCATAGACCGGTGACATTATCAGTGGCAGTAATTAATACAATATGGCTTGCGCCATTGGCCTGTTTGACTGCAATGGGATTGATAGATGGCATTGTAGGATTAATAATTGCTTATCTCCCTTTGGCGCTATTAGCATGGCGATTTGAAGCAGGGAATTCACAGAATTGTAAATAATTGAACAATATTAATATTCTTGACATCAAAATGCTTTGATTATTGAATTAATAAAATAATTCAATAAGATCATTTATTAACGATATCGACTATTCGCCATAGCCGATGAGTTTTCTTTTATAGGATTAGATACCTTCATGAAATACATTTATCCAATCAGCCGCAGAAAATTTCTTTATATAGGGTTAGATATTGTTATAATTCTAGGGGCTTTCATCGTTTCTTATTTAATGCGATTTTATCCCTCTTTCTTTAATAATATTGAATTACTATCAGGCGGTATCTTCTCTGTACTTGTTATTTCATATATTATCTCTTTTTATTTGTTGCAGATTTACCGTATAATGTGGGCTTTTTCAAATATTAATGATATTTATCGTATAGTTGCCGCTAATTGTATTGGTTTCATTACCTTTTTAAGCATAATTGCCCTTCTTCACATTCCCTATTCCCGTATAATCGTTATTCTTTCCTTTTTTATTATATGCGGTGGAACAATTTTCTACAGAGTATTAATACGTGACTATTTTCACCGTGTTTTTCATAGAATTAATGAGAAAAACTCTCAACCGGATTTGCTGAATGGAAAAATCGAGGGAGAAATTGAACGAAAAGATAAAAGAATACTTATTATCGGTGCCGGAGAAGCGGGCAGAACGCTGTTTTCAGAATATACACGCCGGGGTATGGCCCAAAATGTTATCGGTTTTTCAGACGATAGTTCCTTTAAAATCGGCAAGATGTTAAACGGCAAAATGATTTATGGGCCTATTGATAATTTGAAATCGTTGATTGTAGAAAAAGAGATAACCGAGATTGTTGTTGCTATCCCCTCGGCCAGTTCAGAGGTTATTAATAGAATTATCCAAAATATCGGACAGGATTTTTCTAATATTCCAATCAAAGTGCTGCCTTCTATCATTGAAATGGTGGATAAGCGGCCTCTTATATCGGCGCTGCGAAAGATTGGAATTTCCGACCTTATAGGCCGGGAAGAAGTTAAAGTCAATAGTGAAGTGATCAAACAGGAGTTTCTTGATAAAACCGTCCTTGTGACCGGTGCGGGAGGAAGCATAGGCTCGGAGATATGCCGGCAGATATTAAAATTCCGGGCTAAACGTATTGTCATGGTGGGCAGGGGAGAGTATGCCATATACAATCTGGTTAAAAGCATAACGGAAACCTGCAAGTTTCTTGATTATTATCCAGAAGTTGTGTACCGTATCGCCGATGTTAAGGATAAACGGCTCCTTGGGGAAATATTTCAAGAATACCATCCGCAAATCGTTTTTCACGCGGCAGCACATAAACATGTACCGCTCATGGAGTATAATGAAATAGAGGCTTTGCAGAATAATGTTTTTGGAACACATAATGTAATAGATCTTTCACATCAGTATAAGGTGTCACGGTTGGTGATCATTTCGACTGATAAAGCAGTTCGACCGGTTAATATTATGGGGGCGACAAAAAGGCTTGCTGAACTGGCCGCTCTTTATTATCGCCGTAAGCACAATTTAAATGTTTCTATTGTTCGATTTGGGAACGTTGTGGGGAGCCGGGGGTCGGTGATTCCACTATTCCAGGAACAGATAGAACATGGCGGTCCTGTTACAGTAACTCATCCCGATGTTGTGAGATATTTCATGTCAATACCTGAGGCTTCTCTACTGGTTATCAATGCCTGCGCCCTGTCAAAAGGCGGGGAGATCTTTGTGCTCGATATGGGGAAGCAGTACAGAATTCTGGATATTGCAAAAAATCTTATCGAGTTATATGGACTTCGGGTCGGCGTGGATATCGATATCGTATTTACCGGTCTACGGCCGGGGGAGAAACTCTACGAGGAGCTTCATTATAAAAGTGAAAATCTTCTCAATACAAATAACAGCAAGATATTTGTCCTTGATGGAATAAATAATGATGTAAGCATGAAAAGCATTGAAAATTTATTAAAAACAGGGATAGGACACTTTTTGGGGATGAATAGTAAAGATATCAGGCAATCAATAAATGAGATTATTGGCGAATATGATTATTCCTCCTCATTAAATAATAATGATGAATCCCATAGATTGGTCTGCTGACAAATAATGCCGATGAGCCGGTTCCAGGATTGGTGATAAAAAGTTATTAATAATATCCGATAATTTCAAACAAAAGGTAGAATCAATTTTTTTCAGTTCGTTCCTTCATTTCCCGCCCTATTGCCAACATGTATTCGATAAAATAAATCAAGATAATGCTAAAAAATAAAGAAGCTGTAAAGGCAAAGGCTGTTTTAAGTAGGATTCTTTTGCCTGGTGACGGGTCCGGAGCGGAAGGTTCGTAGGGTTCGAGTGTGTATGATGTGGGATATTTTTGATTTTCATACATTAATTTCATTTTGATATAGTTGTTATTCACATATACTGCCATTTTCTTGATTTCAGCCAGTTCTATCTGGGCTTGTTTGATAGCATTGGCATATAGCGGGTGGTGCTTTTCGATAATATAATTTCCGATTATTTGAGCTATTTCTTTAGATCCCTGTGCGTGTGGTGTTTGTACGGAAATGTCAAGCGTTTGATTGGTTGCTTTAATAATTAGTGTTAAAATAAATTTATTATTTTTATGTATAACATTTGCAATAAAGTGATACATATGAACTTGAGATATGTTATCAACAGTAACGAAATTGGTCTTGGATGGTGTTCTAATTTCACTTATTGTATAACCCTCACTTCGAGAGGTCGCACTTATTCCTGTTATCAGTGAGTTAACTATCATTTCTGGAGACTGGACGTGAAAAGTGCCAACAGTTCCGATTTTTAATACTGCTTTTGCTGTATATGTAATTGGAGGGCCCGGAGAGAATTTTACATATAAAAAGGTGGTCACGGTAATTAATACTACCATGGACGTTATGAGCCATTTCCACCGCATTAACTTAATAAATATTTCACTGAGATCAATTTCTCCATCATCTTGATTTATCTTGTTTGTTTTAATATTTTGTTTCTTTGCCATTATATTTCCTTGTGAAAGAATAAATTAATATTACAGAAAAGTATTAAGAAGATTCTTCTTATGCAGACTCTTTTTGCCAAATAAAAATTCTATTTAATTATTAGCGGATTATTTCTATGTTTATATTACAACAACCAACTTGAAAAATATAGCTCTGTCAATACTTTTTCAAATAATCTACATATGTATTGTAAATCCTGTCATTGAATTCGGAATTGCCGCAACTACTCTTTAACATGCTCCACTTTTTTTAAACCACATTCAATTAATTCTTTTAAAATTAAACGTTATTGCAATTATTGATCTAAAGCACCTTAAATTATAAATCAAAAATCTCTATTAATTTGTTCATGCCAACATTTATATAAAGAATATGAAGCTAAAATCCGCCTACATCGACCACTCCTACCACAAGATCACCGGATCGACCCGCTTTTTCATCGATCTTCTCTCCGCCGCATTCCGGGTGGATGTGTACTGGGACGAATCGTGGAACGGCGGCCCTCCAGTGAACCTGGCAAAGATCGCCGAAGGGAATTACGATGCCATAGTTTTTTTTCAGACCATGTATCCTCCTTATCTGCTTGATGTTCTGAATTGTGATAACATCATATGCATACCCATGTATGACAATGTTTATGCCATGGATGATTCTTTCTGGTCCCGGTATCGGGATAAGGCCCGCTTCATCTGCTTTTCGTCATCACTCCATGAGAGGCTCTCCAGTCTCGGGCTTCGATCAAGATGTATCCAATATTTCATGCCGCCTTATCGGGGGAACGGAATTCCTGACTTTGCCAGCCTGAAGGGATTCTTCTGGCAGAGGCAGCACGATATAACATGGAAAGAGGTGAACAGGCTCATCAAAAAAACGGAATTCTCAAAGTTCTATATCCATGGAGCGATTGATCCCGGGTTTGAATTTTATCCTCCTTCAAAAAGGGAGATCGCTCGATATAATATCTCAACATCCGCCTGGTTCCAGAGCAAAAATGACTTTACTGACGTTTTAAAGGACTGCAATGTGTTTTTCACCTCCCGCCGGTACGAAGGGATCGGCATGTCCTTCATCGAGGCGATGACCATGGGTCAGTGCGTGGTAGCTCCCGACAGTCCGACCATGAACGAGTATATCGCCAATGGTGAAACCGGGTTGCTCTATGATATTGATAATATCAAGCCCATCGATTTAAGCAACGCCGCTGCAATGGGCAGCCGCGCCAGGGAATATTGCGCGGAGGGGTTCCTCAGGTGGAACAGGGACAGGGATGCACTGCTGGAATTCATGTATTCTTTTTCTAAAAGAGGGCGCTCAAGGGAGAAGGGAAAGAATAAGGGCTCCGATGAGACAGCTGAGGGAAAAAGAAGAGCATTGTTGTATTCGACCTTGCAGGAGCAGTACACACACTCGGAATCCATGAAAAAGGATAATGAAAGGCTCAATGCGGAATTGAAAAACACGGTATCCAGTTATTCATTTCGCATTGGGACCATGGTCCTGGCGCCGGTAAAAGCCGTGATCGGTCTTATGAAAAAAATAATTTGATTAGGTCTGACAATGAACTCCACTGAAACCATTCTCATCGTCGGCGGCGCCGGCTACATCGGCTCCCACATAAACAAGTCCCTCACTCAAAAAGGGTACCGGACCATTGTCGTTGACAATCTTGTGGCCGGCCACCGTGAGTTCGTGAAGTGGGGCGAGTTTCATATGTGCGATCTTAGCGATATGGACGCGCTCCGAGCCGTTTTCGTAGGGCGCGGCATATCAGCGGTGATGCATTTCTGCGCTTTTACGTTTGTGGGCGAGTCTGTGGAGAATCCGCAGAAATATTACCAGAACAACGTGGCGAACACCCTCAATCTCCTCCGGGTGATGCG
>JAGODU010000060.1 GCA_017998095.1 Prolixibacteraceae bacterium
TCAACTGTCAAGTGAGAATCGTAATCACAACTGATAACATCCCACATGATGATTTTATATTTATTCTTTAGTTTTTTAAACTGAGAATTTTTCAGCAAGCCGTATGGAGGTCTGAAAAGATTAGACGTTATAAGCTTATTAGCTTTTTCTATATTCTCAAAATAACTGCTGTCAGAGCATTTGAACCCCTTGATGTGATTATATGTATGGTTGCCAACGAGATGTCCTTCTTCCAATATTTCATGGAAAATATCAGGATACTTCATTACATTTTCGCCAACACAAAAGAACGTGGCTTTTACATCGTTAACTTTCAGTATGTTTAATACTGATTGTGTGACATCAGGAACAGGACCATCATCAAAAGTGAGGTATACAACCTTTTCCCCGGTAGGCATATGCCAGTAAGCATCAGGAAACATACCCGTAAACCATCCCGGTAAGTGAACATTCAAATTGAACCATTTACTCATTCTTTTATTCTTGAGTTTCAGTTTTTACAGAGCTACGAGCATGTCATAATACTTCTCAAAATCTGTTTTGATTTTATTATGCAGTTCGGCATTGCCCATTTTTTCAGTCATTACAGCTAGTTCATTCAGATAATAAATATTGCTCCTTAGCTGATCGTCAAGCAGAACAAGATCTTTTGTATTCAGAGAGAAATAATATTTCAAATCTGATGTAAAGACGTCTGACATCTCTCTTATCATTTTGGTTGCTTTTTCTGTTTCTCCCATTTGCAGATATAATTTTGCAATTAGGACTGAGAAATAATCATGAGGTATTTTTTCAACAGGAATTTCCTTGAAACACCTGTCCAATACCTGCAGGCTTTGTGATTTTTTCCCTTCAAGGTATAGGGCCTCTGCCAGACGACTGAAGTTGTTCTTCATATTGTTCAGCATTCTCCTGTTGTTTTCATCTACATATACATCAGGATCATTTATATTGCCCCATTTGAATTTGTTCATCATGTTGTTGTACATGATGTCTGTGTCAACATAGCCCTTCTGGAAGTTTTCAGATGAGCTTAAGACCGGAACTATTCTATAGGCAAGACCTTCAAGCTTAAAGTATTTGTCCAAACTCATATACTTTTCAGTTCCAACTGATATTGCATAATAAATAGGACGTTTCCAGTTGTTGTTGTAAATCATATCGAGTATCATAAGCTGATCTTTACTGATATAGCTTCCTGTAAGCTCGATAAACATAGTATCAACAATCTTTGAATAATCTTTTGGAGCAACAACGCCATTTGCTATTACAGCATTTTTATCGACTTTCATGTAAAGATTGCGCACCGGAAGATAAGCAGCATTTTCAGCCCTTGCAATCTTTGTTCTCGGGTCATCATCTTTTATGAAGTCAAGTGCTTTGCCAAGTTCAATGCTTTTATCCTTGAATCTCGGGTCATCCATAAGATAAACAACATCTCGGATTCCCATTACATATTGATCATATTTGAAGCTTATTGGCAGAGGTTCTGATTTGTAAGCTTTTCTTTGCATCTGCTCAATATACCAGTCGGTTTGCAGGTAGCTTAAATTACAAACTCTCTTGTCAGTACCCACACCTTCTACTTCCTGATTATACCACAAAGGATATGTATCGTTGTCTCCGTTAGTGAAAATAACGCCATTAGGCTGAACCGATTCCATATAGTTAAATCCGAAGTCACGGGCAGAAGTTCTGCCTGAACGATCATGGTCATCCCAGTTTTGAGCTGCCAGTAAAACTGGTACTGCAAGAAGAGAAACTGCAGTTGCAGCTGATGCCGATACAGTTTCAGAAGTAAATTTTTTAATTAATTGATACAGGAAAGCTACCCCCATACCAATCCATATTGTAAATGCATAGAATGAACCTGCAAATGCGTAATCACGCTCTCTGGGCTGATTAGGATATTGATTCAGGTAAACTACAATTGCAAGACCGGTAAAGAAGTAAAGCAGAAATACTACCCATAAATCTTTTTTGCCCTGACTTCCAGCCCTGAATTGGATGATAATTCCAAGTATGCCTAATATTAATGGTAAAAAGAAATAAGTATTTCGTCCCGGATTATCGGCAAATTTCTTTGGCAAGTCATCCTGATTTCCCAATCTGGCTTCATCAATGAATTTTATACCGCTTATCCAGTTTCCATCTATGACATTACCATGTCCCTGGATATCATTCTGCCTTCCAACGAAATTCCACATGAAATATCGCCAGTACATGAAATTTATCTGGTAGTTTACAAAAAACCTTATGTTCTCAGCAAAAGTAGGTTTTGTGATAGTTTCAGTTTCACCTGAAGCATTCCGGATTGTCTTTTTAATTCCTTTGATTTTACCCCAGTACTGATATGATTCAATATGACGAGGGTCGGACTTACTCCACATCCTTGGAAAGAAAGTACAAAATTCATCGTCATAATTTGGTTTAAATCTTTCTGTGGCAACTACATACTTGCCATTTTTGATCCTGTATTCTTTTTTATCAACAGAAGAAGGATTGTTCCTGTCTGTTGGAGTATTGTAGTACTGACCATAAAACAACGGGCGATCACCATATTGTTCACGGTTGAGGAAAGACAGTAAAGAAAATGCATTATTGGGAGTATTCTGGTTCATAGGAGGAAAAGCATTCGAACGAATAGGAATGATTGCGTAAGTCGAAAATCCTATCAGAATGACTGCTAAACCTAAAACAATAGTATTTAAAAGAACTTTTCCTTTTTTATGTGTGTAATATATGGCCCAAACTATCAAGGCAATAAGACCTAAAAGATAAATTATAAACCCGGTATGTACCGGAGCACCTATACCGTTTACGAATATTCTTTCGAAAACAGTAGCAAGACTAACAACACCAGGTATAATTATATAAAGTATTGCACCAAGTATAACTGCTGAAATACCTAAAGCCCATATAATACCTTTGTTTGTTACTTTATATCTTTTGTAGTAATAAATAAAAGCAATTGCAGGGATTGCAAGAAGGTTTAAAAGGTGTACACCAATTGAAAGTCCTGCAAGATAGCAAATCAGAATAAGCCATCTGTTTGAATATTTTTCGTCTGCTACATTCTCCCATTTTAATATTGCCCAGAATACTATTGCAGTGAAGAATGAAGAAGTACCATATACTTCAGCTTCCACAGCAGAAAACCAGAATGTATCAGAAAACGTATAGGCAAGTCCGCCTACAAGTCCACTTCCAAGAATTGCAATTGTTTGTCCCAATGTTGGATTTTCATCCTTGTTAATTAGTCTTTTGGTAAGATGGGTAATAGACCAGAATAGAAATAAAATTGTAAATGCACTGGCCAGAGCCGATAGAATGTTCATCATAACTGCAGCTCCCTGAGCATTTGAGAATAAGGTAAAGAACCTTCCTAAAAGCATGAATAAAGGCGCCCCTGGAGGGTGGCCTACTTCAACTTTAAAGGCTGTGGTAATAAACTCTCCACAATCCCAGAAGCTGGCTGTGGGCTCAATTGTCATCAGGTAAGTAATGGCTGCAACAAGAAAAGTGAACCATCCGGTAATAATGTTTAGCTTTTTGTAGTTCATCGTTAAATGAATTAGTTATATAAATCGATGATCATCTTTTAATTAAGACTATATTAAGAACAGATAAATTGATGTGCGAATATAACAGAAACTTTCCTATCTATCTAAATGAGAAATAAAAATTGTGTTATTTTAGCCTAAACAATATTTATTATCTTTGAAAAAATGTAAAAGACTTTAGCAAGAATGAAAACTGTAAACGTTAGTTGCGCCATTATTATTAAAAATGATACAGTACTTGCCTGTCAGAGAGGACCTAATTCAGAGCACTCCTACGAATGGGAATTCCCGGGTGGCAAGAATGAAGAAAATGAAACTCCTGAAGAATGTATTATCCGGGAAATATGGGAAGAACTTAATGTAGACATTGAAATTATTAATCCGCTACATGAAATTGTTTTCAAATATCCTTCAAAGACTATAAGATTAATCCCTTTTCTGTGTTCCATTAAAAATGGAAATCCAACCCCCGTAGAACATCATACAATACGTTGGCAGTTAAAAAACAGATTGGCAGATCTTACTTGGTCTGAGGCAGATGAAAAACTAATTTATATTAATTCTTCTATTTTTAAATGATAACATTCTTAGCGATTTTCTTTTCTTCTCTTATTGTTGCATTCTCGGGTGCTATGATGCCCGGGCCTCTTCTTACCGTGACAATCAGTGAAGCTACTTCCAGAGGCCATGTTGCAGGACCATTGCTTATATCAGGTCATGCCATGCTTGAACTTTTACTTCTAACTGGTCTGGTATTAGGTCTTGCCCCATTGTTTGAAAATGAATACTTCTTTATTATTATTGCTTTTCTCGGTGGATTAATAATGATGTGGATGGCTTATGGAATGTTCAAATCAATACCAACTCTGACTGTTTCAAATTCGGAAAATACTGGTAAAAAGAAAAACCTTTTTATTGCTGGTGCATTGATGAGCCTTGCTAATCCTTATTGGATAATATGGTGGGCAACAATTGGATTAGGATATATTGTCAGCTCTCTTAAATATGGATGGCTTGGTGTTGCTCTTTTTTTTATCGGCCATATTACCGGCGATATGATATGGTATTTTGCTATTTCTTTTGCGGTTGGAAAAGGTAAAAAACTTTTTACTGATAAAACATACAGAATTCTAATTGCTGTGTGTGGTACTTTTCTTGCCGGCTATGCATTTTACCTTGTTGCTTCAGGACTAAAGAAGATTATTTAAGATCAAGCAATTCCGAAATTTTCTTAGGAATATCTGTATTCTGCATTACTCCTTTAAAATTTTCTGACCCCGGACCAAAAGAATAAACCGGAACCATTGAGCCAGTATGATTAACAGTTGTGAAATCACCTGTGATACTATGATTTTGAATATTGCCATTTTCAACTGAAAATCCACCTGTCTCATGGTCTGCAGTTACTATAACTAATGTTTCCTTGTTTTGAGAAGCAAATTCAAGTGCAGCTCCTATTGCTAAATCAAGATCAAGAACTTCCGATATTACATAACCTGTGTGGTTGGCATGCCCCCCCCAGTCAATCTGAGAACCTTCAACCATTAAGAAAAAACCATCTGGATCATTGTCAAGAATGTTTATTGCAGTTGTTGTGGCAATTGGAAGTTCTTCTCCTCTCCCCTTTAACTTGCCGGGATTGTGATCTTCTGATGTGAAGCCTGCCAGTTTTCCATTACTGATTTTCGAAATTTCTTCTATGCCGTATACTACCTGATAACCTTTATCTTTTAAAATTGCAGTTAAATCTTTTTTATCTTTTCTTTTATTGAAATTTATTGAACCACCCCCAATGAAAACATCTATGTTGGTTTTTAAAAAATCCCCGGCTATTTCTTCATACATATCCCTGTCGGGCTGATGAGCAACAAATGAAGCAGGAGTAGCATGAGTTATCACTGAAGTTGAAACAACCCCTGTCGCCATTCCTTTTGCTTCAGCCTTTTCTCTAATATTTGGTATTGAAACGGTATCTTTATTTAATCCGATTGCTCCATTATATGTTTTCTCTCCTGTAGCCAGAGCAGTTCCTCCGGCAGCAGAATCTGTAATTAAATTATCTGCTGAATATGTTTTGCTGAAACCAATGTTTTTGAAATTATTGAAGAATAATTCACCTCCGTTTGCAACCATAGCAGCATAAACCTGCGATGTTCCCATACCATCACCGATAAGTAAAATAACATTCTTTGGTTTAGTATTTGTATTTGGTTCCTCGAAATACTTAACCTTGTGTAAGTTATTATTTTGGTAATAATCCGGATCGTCAACCGATATCTTTATATATTCTTTCTGGGCGGAAGAGTGTAAAGTGATAATCAATAAAAAAGATATTATTAGAAAGCTATTTATTTTCATGATTGTTCTAAAAAAAAGTTTAAAATCTGACCCACTAAGATATATAAGTTTTTTAAAAAATAATTATTTATTAAGCGATTCAAGGTCAAAGTTTATATTGAGTGAATATGTAACCGGATTATTATTGAAGTCTGCATTTATACATTTCAAGAATAATAGTTCAGAAAGTATTTTCTCGGCATGAATCCTCGTTATTTGTGATATTCTGCAAAACTTTGATATTGTAATTGTTTTATTTTCTTCCAGATATTTTATCAATAACACTCTGGGTTCATCGTAAGTAAATAAAAGTCCTTTTTTACTTTTTTCAAGCTTCCACGACTTGATAAGTATATTATTGGCAGCAACATTCTCATCGGCTCTTCTTATGTAGACTACCCATTTACCATCTTCATTCATTGCATAATGAGGCTTTTCATTACTCTTTTCTACAATGATTTCAAGAACAATCTTTCCTTCAGCATCCCATTGCTGTACAGCAAATTTAACAGCCGGCCGGCTGTATATCTTTGCAGCTGCTTCAACCATATAGAATTCTTCATCCGAACTGATTCCTATTATCTTTCCATTATCCTTTACCCCAATAAGCAATCGCCCTCCATCAGTATTTGCAAAGGCAACAAGTGATTTAGCAATCTTTCTTGAATCGTTAATACAATATTTGAAATCCTGTTGCTGGTGCTCCCCCTGCGATATTAACTTGAAGAGAGGATTAACATTTAATTTCATCGGACAATATTTTGTTTTTAAATTGAAGGATGGAACATATATAATTCATTTTCCTTATTGCCAGGTAATTAATATTTTCCTTTTAAACAATTATAAAATTGTTTTATACTACTTCGGCTACTACAAATGTACTTCCTCCTACGAATATCATATCATTTTCAGAAGAATTATTCTTTGCCGCCTCCAATGCATCTTTTACTGTTGAATATGCTTCTCCTGAAAGTCTATATACCAAAGCTTTCTCTTTGAGAATATTTTCATCAAGTGCCCTTTCAACAGATGCCTTACAAAAATAATATATCGCTTTTTCAGGAAGCATGCTTAAAACTTTAGTAATGTCTTTGTCACTAACCATCCCAAATACAATGTGCAGTTTATCGTATTTTTCCATTTCAAGCTGCTTAGTTATGTATTTTATTCCTCCTTCATTATGTCCCGTATCACAGATTATTAAAGGGTGGTCGTTTATCTTTTGCCACCTGCCCTGTAATCCGGTATTTTCTACTACATTCTTCAATCCATTTAGGAGGGCTTCCTTTTTTATTTTTATACCTGATGAATTTAAAATGTCAACAGATGATAGTACAGTTGCCAGATTCTTTTGCTGATAAATGCCGTTCAGCCCTAACTTATATTCTTCTGATGTGTTTTCATTAATAGCAAGGTATGATGCCTGACCAGTATTTTCAATTTTGTATTTTTTATCGGAAAAGACTATAGGTGAATTCATTTTCTTTGCCTTTTCTAAAAATATTGAATCAGTTTCAGTCTGCGATTCCCCGATAATTACAGGTATATTTTTCTTTATAATTCCTGCTTTTTCTGTAGCAATTTTTTGGAGTGTATCCCCAAGAATATTGACATGATCATAGCTGATATTAGTTATCACTGAAACAACCGGAGTGATGATATTAGTGCAATCGAGCCTTCCTCCAAGTCCTACTTCAATAACTGCAATATCTATCTCTTTTTCACGGAAATAATTAAAAGCTAAAGAAACTGAAAGTTCAAAAAATGAGAGCTTTAACTCATTGTTGGTTTTTAAAAAATTATTTACAAAGTCTGTTACTGCTTTTTTGCTTATCATTCTGCCATTTACCCGTATCCTTTCACGAAAGTCTTTTAAATGTGGGGAAGTGAAAAGCCCAACCTTATATCCTGCACTTTGTAAAACAGATGCAAGCATATGAGATACAGAACCTTTGCCGTTTGTCCCTCCTATATGAATTGTTTTAAAAGAATGATGGGGATTGTTATAAAGATTGTCAAGGTAAATAGTATTGTCGAGATTGTCTTTATATGCAGCACTACCAACCCTTTGAAACATTGGTAATTGCTCAATTAAATATTCAATGGCTCTTTTATAATTCATCTTATCAACAATAAATTGTTACAAAATATATCAATTTGAATACATTTTATCTGAAATAAAACGTCAATAAATTCTTACATTTAAAAAGAGTTTAATAATAAACATGTTTCTGCAAATAACCAGAAAATTTTATTACAATGGGGTTAAAACGATCAAAAATTTTTGTTTTAGATACTAATGTAATTCTTCACGATCATCGTTGCATATTTAATTTTCAGGATAATGATGTTGTTTTGCCAATTACTGTACTCGAAGAACTGGATAAATTCAAAAGAGGTAGCGATCAGCTTAATTATCAGGCAAGAGAATTTGTACGTTTGCTTGACGAGCTTGTAAAAGATGACCTTTTCAACGGAGGCCTGTCTCTTGGCCAAAAAAAGGGAAAGTTGAAAATTGAAACCGGGAAACACCCTTCAGAGAAAATTCTTTCTTCATTCAGAGAGGATATTCCTGACCACCGTATTCTTGCTATTACCGAACATTTGAAAGTTAACAACCCCGGAAGAAAGGTTGTTTTGATTTCAAAAGATATAAATCTGAGAATGAAGGCTAAATCTTTGGCTATAGATGCTGAAGATTATAAAAACGATAAAGTAACCGACCCTCAGATTCTTGATAAAGGCGTGAATGTTAAGGATCAGTTTAACGATGCCCTTATTACTAAATTATATGATGAAAAGTATATTTCATTCAAGGATTCAGGCTTTGAAAAGCATCCTGATGCAAATGATTATTATATTTTCAAGGGAACTAGCGCTTCTGCTTTAGTACGATATGAAGGTGAAACAAAACGTTTTGAACGGGTAGATAAGAGAACTGCTTATGGAATCAAACCCAGAAATGCTGAGCAGACATTTTTGCTGAACGCATTGTTTAATCCTGAAATTAAGCTGGTCGCTGTAACAGGAAAGGCTGGTACCGGAAAAACATTGCTGGCTCTTGCTGCTGCTGTTGCTCAGCACGATCAGTTCGACCAGATAATGCTTGCCCGACCGATAGTTGCATTAAGCAACCGCGATATTGGATTCCTTCCCGGGGATGCCGATGAAAAAATCAGACCTTATATGCAGCCGCTTTATGATAATCTTGGTGTTATCAAGCACTGTTTCAACCCAAGGAGCGTTGAATATACCCGCATTGAGGAAATGGAAAAAGATGAAAAGCTGGTTATTGCAGCTTTAGCTTACATAAGGGGGCGAAGTCTTTCCAATTCTTATTTCATAATTGATGAAGCTCAAAACCTTACCCCACACGAAGTTAAAACTATAATTACAAGAGCAGGGGAGGGTACTAAAATGGTTTTCACCGGCGATTTACATCAGATTGATTCACCTTATCTCGATCAGCAGTCAAACGGGCTGGCCTATCTATCTGATAAGATGAAAGGACAAACTCTTTTTGCTCATATCAACCTTGTAAAAGGTGAAAGAAGTTATCTTGCCGAACTGGCAAGCGATCTGTTGTAAGCTTTATTTAAAATATTATTTATCCTATTGCCTGCAATATTAATTTTATTATCCCGTTTTTATTTCTGTAAGGATTGGGATGTTATTCACTTCTATTGCAGGTTATCGTTGGTCATTTTTATTACGTATCCTCCCAATCCTTTTTGTTTTTTATATCTTTACTCCCATGATCAAGGACATCTTAATAAAAAACAGAAGTTACAGGCGTTACGACGAAAATGTTGAAATTCCTGAAGAAAAGCTGGTAGAATGGGTTAACCTTACCCGCTATTGTGCTTCAGGCAAAAATGCCCAACCTTTGAAATATATTATCTCTTGCGAAAAGGAGAAAAACAAGAAAGTCTTTTCAACTTTGGCATGGGCTGCATTCCTTAAAGATTGGGATGGTCCTGTTGAAGGAGAAAGGCCGACTGCATATATCATTCAAATGCTCGATACTGCGATTTCAAGCAACTTCTTCTGCGATGATGGAATTGCAGCTCAAAGCATTTTGTTGGCTGCTGTTGAGGAAGGCTTTGGCGGATGTATTTTTCGTTCCATTAATAAAGCAAAATTAACCGAGTTATTAGGCATTCCTGACCAGTTCCAGATAATTAATGTCATCTCCCTTGGCAAACCAATTGAAAAGGTTGTTATTGATGATTTGAAAAATGATGATTATAAGTACTGGAGAGAAGAAGACGGTACACATCATGTTCCCAAAAGATTGTTAAAAGATATTCTTCTCAACATTTAATTTTTCAGTCAATAAACAATCAATTATTACTTGTTGCTACAAATGTGAAATATTTAAAACATGTATTTAAAATGGACAAATTATGTAATGATTATCATTGTCTTACGAATATCGCTTTAATTATGTCCCACACCATTTTAGGGTTCTCCTTTAATCTTCTTGAGCAATATCCAAACCAGTCTTTACCGAACGGGACATAAACTCTCATCTTATGTCCTTCACGAACAAGACGATCCCTTAAGTTGGGAGTTACTCCGTATAACATTTGAAATTCATACTTGTCTTTACTGACAGAATATTTATTTATCAGTTTTAATGATTCATCTACAAGATAAGAATCATGGGTGGCAATACCTGTATATATTCCATTTTTCAGTAGCAATTCCAGCAAGTTTAAATAGTTTGATCTAACTTCAGAATATCCCTGATAAGCCACATCTTCAGGTTCAACATATATTCCCTTACATAGTCTGAAATTTAATTTTTCAGGATTTCCATGTGTGTCTTTAATCAGATCTTCTATATCTTTTCTGGTTCGGTACAGATATGCCTGTATTACTAACCCTACATTGTTGGGGAAGTCATTCTTAAGCTTCTTATATAGTTCAATTTCATCTGAAGTGCATTGCGAATCCTCCATGTCTAACCTGATAAAACTATTTTTCTCAGATGCGTTCTTTATAACTTCCTTCAATAGCTCATAGCATTTGTCTTTGTTTATAAGCAGTCCGAAGCTTGTTGGCTTTACAGAAAAGTTTCCTATTATTTTTTCATTTGTAAAACGGTTTATAATTTCAATATAACCGTTTTTATTTGACTCTGCTTCTTCAACCGTGTGTATAAATTCGCCAAGCAAATCAACCGTAATATGTATTCCTCTTTCATTTAATTGTCTGGATATAGAAATACACTCATCAATAGTTACACCTGCCACGTATCTTTTTGAAAAAATCCAAACAAACTTTTTTGGGAAATAGGGTAAAATATTAGCAATTATCTTATTGAGCATACTAATGAAATTTTAAGTGATACAGGTTAAATTTAGCATATTCCAATTATGTTACTAATGACCTAAATCAGCCGTATTGCATGACTTTTGGCATAAATTGCCGATGCTTTAACTTTGTTTATTATAACATTGTGACTATTGAATTTTAAATTTATCTTTGCGATTAAATAAATTATTTTAAAAATGAAACGAGCATGTTCGTTTTAATTACATACATTGATGAATTATAAATTTGTGTTAGTATATTTTAACATGTAAGTTCCATAAAACCTTAAATAAATTTTATACGGATGAAAAAATTACCTTTAATCCTTAGCATTATATCACTGGCCGGTGTATTGGCATTGGCAGTTTTATCATTTGTAAATAATTCAGATAGCAGTTCAAAGGGGAAATCAAATAATGGTAAAGAATCAGGTGAAATAAAAATTGCTTATATACAAACTGATTCAGTTCTTGTGAACTATAATCTTGCAGTTGATTTGCATAAAGATTTCATTAACCAACAACAACAATACAATTCAGAATTCGGCAGAAAAAGGGAATCACTGGAAAGACAAGCAGCTGCCTTTCAGGAAAAGTTGCAAAGAGGTGGCTTCCTAAATGAAGAGAGAGCAATGAATGAACGTGATAAAATTCTTGGTCAGGAAGAAGAAATGCGAAAGATGGATTATGAGCTTTCAACAAAACTGAGTCAAATGGAAGCTTCTATTAATCAAAGATTGGCTGACAGCATTGTTTCCTATGTCAAAGAATATAATAAGAAACATAACTATACCTACATTTTGAGCAATAGCGGTAATATTGTTGTTGGAGATCAGAAGTATAATATTTCAAAGGAAATTCTCGACGGATTAAATTCCCGTTATTCATCAATGAAGTAATATTTATAAAAATATCTCAAAACCGTGTTCCTAAAAAACACGGTTTTTTTATTTTTAGCTGAATGAGTTTTGCTGCTAACTATATTAAAAAGAATGAAGGGAATTATTTCTTTAATCCTCCTAAGTTACCCTCCTGTAATATGGTAATCGTAATTCCTTGTTACGATGAACCCGATATATCAAAGACAATCTGTTCTCTTTTCAATTGTGAGAATCCCGGCTGTAATATTGCTTTGTTTATTATTATCAATAGTAGTACAGATACTCCTGAAAATATAATTTATCAAAATGAGATTTCGTATAAAGAGATTATTGAGCTTTCAATAGAAGCACCTGATTGGCTTAATGTTTATGTTTTAAATGTGAAAGGTCTACCGGCTAAGAATGCAGGGGTAGGGTGGGCAAGGAAAATTGGAATGGATATGGCGATTGTCCATTTTAACCAGTTAAATAATAAAAACGGGATCATTATATCACTTGATGCTGACACTTTGGTTGAAAGAAACTACTTGATTTCTATAAGAGATTTCTATGACAATAATCCTGAAAGCATTGCAGCTGCTATTTATTTTGAACATCCGTTAAATGACGGTTTTACAAACAATGCTATTATTATGTACGAGCTATATATGCGTTACTATAAGAATGCAATAATAGCTTCGGGGTTTCCTTATTCTGTTTACTCTGTGGGATCATGTTTTTCAGTTCTTGCAAGGGCTTATGTTTCTCAGGGAGGAATGAACCGCAGAAAAGCAGGCGAGGATTTTTATTTTCTGAATAAGCTACATTCTTACGGAAAGATTGGGGAGATAAAAGACTCAACTGTATACCCTTCATCAAGGTTGTCAGACAGAGTACCCTTTGGAACAGGACAGGTTATTAATAAATTGGTATTAGGAGAGAAAAGCTCTTTAAATACTTATACATTTGAATCTTTTTTAATATTAAGAAATCTTTTTTTGTCTGTTGATGATATATATAAAAACAGAAACATGGATACGGTTTTTGAGAATGATGTTTTAAAGAAGTTTTGTTATTTATATGATTTACCATCAAAGATTTCAAATTTGATTTCAAATTGCAGTTCTATGGGAGTTTTCAAAAAACGTTTCTTTCATATTTTTGATTCATTTGTAATTTTAAAATGGCTTAACTTTGCTGCTGAAAATGGATATATAAAAACTGACCTATCCGGTGAATGTTTAAAACTATTTTCTTTTTTAAATGTTAAATTAGAGGGAGTTTATAAAGAGACCTATGAATTATTAAAGATATTTAGGAAACTGGACAGGGCAATATAAAATTTGAATTTATTATGGAATTTTTAAAGTTAATAGTTATAGTTATTGTTTTATTGGCATTGGCTGTTTTTGGGTTAGCAATTCAAATTATTTTCAAAAAGTCTCACAAATTTCCTAACATACACATAAGCAGGAATAAAAAGATGAAAGAAAATGGTATAACCTGCGCACAAAGTTGGGATAAGAGTGAACAAATAAAAGCCAATTCAAATTCCAATTAGATTGACTGAAGTTTTATTTTCAATATTATTGGATTTCTTTCTTTATTGACTATTCCTGACAGCTCATCAAAAACAGGTGAGATATTTTCAATTCCGGAATTAAACAATTGCCTGAATTTCCTTGGAGCTACTAAAAATATAAGTTCATTATTATCAGTTAATGCCTGTGCTTTATCGAAAGCACCAATTCCTGCATTTTCGTTATAACTGTAAGTTATTTTTTTGTTTTTATCGTAAATGATATGATACATTTCTTTTTGGTTTTCTCCGGTAAAATTCAAAAAGAAATAAGCAAAGTCCTTGTTTTCAAGATATTTCTTTATGGTATAATAGCCGGCATGATTGATAAGCCTGTATGAATCGTAGGCTTCAAGCATATGATAATTGGGAAGTAGATTCTTGTTGCCGTAATTAAATACAAACTTTTCTGTGATATTATTATTATTACTTATTAGATAAGTTGTATTGCCAAGTAATTCCCACATATATGTTCCATCATCAGTAGTGTAAAATGAATAGCCTTCAGTTGGAGTACATTTAGTTACAAGTCTTAATTTTTTATCTGTCGTCTTACCGCTTCTATCAGCAATTAGAAGCCTGTATTGAGTTTCTTTATTATTCCATCCTGTGTAAATCAAATAATTACCCTCTTTAGTTCTGGTGAAATCAGAAGGATTAAGCGCAAGTTTAATTTTATCAAGCTTTTTACCTTCATAAGTAAATCTTTGAATTGCTGATTCTTCAAAATTGTATAATTCAACAAGTTTATTGAAGTGATTGATATTAAATTTTGCAGGATTTGTAAGTACAAGTTTGTTTGAACTCTGTAAAGACGTATCCTGTGCTGTAATGGTATTTAAAAGAATCCCTTCTTCATCAAATCTGTAAACTGACTGAGTAAATTTATTATCAAGAATGAAATAATTATTGTCATAATACTTCATTTCCATATCCTGAGATATCATCCCGATTTTAGTTATTTGAAGAGGAGTAAAGCTAACTTCACTAATTAAAGGACTTTCAATAATATCAATAAGTGGTTGTTGTAGTAAAGATATTTCAACCTGACCCTGTACTACAAGGATATTTAGAATAAGGATAATCGAAACAAATATCTTTTTAATTATTACCATCACTATATCATTTGAGTTTCATAAATCAATATATTATCTTATCAGTCAGTTAGTCTTCAAAAAGGATGCCAGAAGTAAGGAATATTATTTTTCAATGTAACTCTCAAATCTTTTAGTAAATTTTATTTGATTATTGCCTTCTTCATCTGAATAAATAAGCATTATCTCAATCCCGGGGACCTTTGAACTCATTTCAATTGTTTTTTCTACTCCCAGTACCATACATGCAGTAGCATAGGCATCAGCAGTCATACAGTCATCTGCAATAACTGATGCACTCAGAAGATTATGATCTACAGGATAGCCGGTATGGGGGTTGATAGTATGTGCATACTTTTTTCCATTTTCAATATAAAAATTTCTATAGTTTCCTGAAGTGGCAATTGCTTTATCAGGAAGTGAAATAATAGCTTCTAATTCAGAGGGAGTTATTGGTTCATTATCTTTTGGCTTGTTTATTCCAATCCTCCATGTCTTTCCTTCTTTATTGACTCCTCTGGCAACTACCTCACCTCCAATTTCAACCATATAATTTTTACACCCCATTCTTTTTAAATAATCGCCGGCAACGTCTACTGCGTATCCTTTTGCAATAGCACTGAAATCAAGCATTGTTCGGGGGTCATCTTTAACAATGATATTGTTTTCAATCTTTACTT
This sequence comes from Prolixibacteraceae bacterium, assembly GCA_017998095.1. The sequence goes on from JAGODU010000060.1 coordinate 15,432, forward strand.
TCTGATAACCTACAAAATCTAAAATGCTATCAATTAGTGAAGCAGTGACATTTTCTTTTGCCTTGAAACCAAATCCCCATGCATTTACAAGCGGGGCAACAGTAACATCGAAAGCTCCTCCGGATATTTCTGATACTTCAATAGCTTTATTAAAAACCTTTACAAAATAGTTATCCAGAATAACATCTTCATTCCGGTTAACCTTTGATAATACTGATTCCTTATTGAAAGTAGAAACAGATATGTCGAGCATGTTTAGTTCTTTTTCAATGCCTGCTTTCAAATCATTGCCATCCGGGCTTTCATATGTAATGTGATAGATTGTACCATAAATGAATCCTTCGTTTGAAATGTATTTACTATTGGCTTTCTTGGCATTACAGGAAAATAATAATAATGTTATCAATATTGGGAAAGTGATCCTAATCATAAATGTGATTGTGTCTGAATAAATTCTGATATTTTTTATATACTTCTTCTGATTCTTTGCATTGCTTCTTTTGCAGTCATTTCTCCCTGAATTACTTCAGTATAAAATATTGGGGTATCTGCATTCTTTTCACTTAGTACCCATGCACTGCTTTCATAATATCTGTATGTATTTAATCCATAAACGTTCTGAACATTATATGAGAAATTCTCAAATTGATCGGCTCCGAATGATACTCCGGCAAGATTACCTTTAATGCCTGTAGGGCATTTGGTATATCTTACCCACATTTCAGACATTGCCGGCTTATTCATGTCGAGCAGAAACTTGATTGCTTCTTCCTTATGAGGTGCGTTCTTCAATACTGCCCACATTACCTGATAACCTCCGGGATATACAGATGTTTTATTGAAAACCGGAAACTCAGTAGGCATACAATTATGTATCTTTTCTTCATCAATCGCTAACCAGATATTGTACATCCATGAACCATTTACATAGAACAAACTTTCTTCATTTATCAGCGATCCTTTAGTTTTATCCCAGTTAACTTTTCTCCATTCCGGATTCAAAGGTTTATAAGCAGACATTAATTCCAAAGCTTCAAGAGTTTTTTCCCAGGCATTTAATCTTCTTTCTGTAATCTGTCCGGAAAAGAATTCTTCAGGCCCGCTAAGCAATGAGGAAAACATTTGAACTGCTATTACCATTGTTGTAGGCCAATCTACTGATTCATAAACCGGAGTAATATAACTTCCGGGATTATTTTTGTTATAATTGTTAACTGCCTTAAGATATCCTATGAAATCATCTACGGTCATACCATATTGTTTCACATCTATTCCAATTTTCTTTGCAACAGCTTTATTACACCATAAAGCCCAAAACTGACCTTCAACATATGGGCCGGGAATTATGCCGTTCCATGCTTTCTTGGCTTCGTCTGAAAGAAGTTCAGGAAGAGTGCCATCCCTGAATTCTTTGATATTACTGAAATCGACCAGATACTTTCTAGGCCAGTCAGGATCGCCACATTGTTCTAGTATCTCCTGATACTCGCCGTTGACACGAATTATATCCCATTCCGGATTTTCTTTCAGAAGCATTTTGGCAACAAACTTCTGATTGCTTTGCAGGTCTTCACGATTGTAAAATACTTCTTCCGGAAACTTAAGGTTTATTCTTACCTGTTGATTTCTGAATTCATAATCACGTACATAATTCCTTACAAGATCTTCCCTTTTTCCTTCATTAAGCCAATGTCCAATGAAGTTAACAGTTACTGGTTCAGTTGTTTTTGATATGACATTTCCGTTAGTTTCATCATATTCTTTAGAACAACCTGTAAGAGAAGGTATTAATATGATGGCAATTATTAAAAGAGATATCGAATATAATATTTTATTGTAATGTGTGCTTTTCATAGACCTTTACTATTTTTTGTTTGCTGAAAACAAAAGCATGAAAGCCTATTATCCTTTTATCCTTAGAATGTTATTTCTCAAGCTTGAAGAATAATATACTTTGTTCCAGATCAAGAGCTTCACTCTTCATAATTTCAGAATTCCTTGACATCTCTTCAGCTGTTGCTGTATATTGCTGAATTACAAGATTCAATTCCTGAATTGCACTGTTTATTTGAGAAGCCCCGTTATTCAATTCATTACTTGACACAGAAATTTCATGTACAAGTTTAGAAGTCTTTTCAATTTCAGGAGCTATTTTCATCATGAAATCATGAGCATTGGCTGTGATACTTACAGACTTGGCAGAAAGCTTGGTAATCTCATCAGCAGCAAGCCTGCTGTTTTCTGCAAGTCTTCTTACTTCACCTGCCACAACAGCAAAACCACGTCCCTGTTCACCTGCTCTTGCTGCTTCAACAGCTGCATTCAAAGCAAGAATGTTGGTCTGGAATGCAATATCATTTACTATAGAAATTTTCTGGGAAATTTCTTTTATATACCTTAAGCTTTCTTCTTCTTTTACTATTAGTTCTTTAATTCCTTCTGCAGCCTGATCCGATATTTGCCTTGTCTGCATTGCATTTTGATTGCTGTCTTGTATGACAGAAGCCATTTCTTCAACAGCTGAGGAAACCTCTTCGGCTGACGTTGCCTGTTGCATTGAACCACTGGCTACCTTCATCGAAATATTGTTTATCTGGGTACTGCTGCCATTTACTTTACTAGCCCCGGATGCAATCCTCGTTACAATGTCCCTGAGCTTCTGGTTCAAATTATTTATAGCTTCACTTAACATTCCGATTTCGTCTTCAGTATCAACAATAAGCATGTCTTTCGACAGCTTGCCATTTTGAATATCTGTTAGCTTCTTTAACGTAAGATTTATCTTATTGGTGAAATTTCTGTTGAAAAGAAATATTATTACTGCTGAAGTAAGGACTATGCAAAATAAAGAACCCAGAATAAACATAAGCATAATTTCAGCTTTCTGAGCCCTGATTCTGTCCATCTTAGCATATATAAACAAATGACCAAGAAATTTTCCGTCATCAAGTCTTAATGGACTTATTGCCACAAAATAATCTTTCCCCCCGCTTTCTACATTTAAAAATGCCGATTCAGTTATTTCTTTTGAAAGTTGATCATAACCCCTTAGTACAGGGACATCTTCTTTCGACTTGTCAAAATATTCTTTTTTTAAGGAGAAGTAAACCTTCCCGTTTGCTCCTATAATAATGCAATCCTCTATAGTCTCTCCAACTAAATTCTCCATTGTCTCCTTGTCTTCAGTCGTTTCATAGCGTAAAAGACCTTTTGACATAAGATAGGCAGGTGCCTGAAACTTTTGTTGCAACCCATCCTCAATTTGAGAAGTAAATTTGCTGATATAATAAATACCTAATGCAAGTAATGCAATAAACTCCGTAATAATAATCAGAAGACCGATTTTATAGGATAATTTTTTAAACCTTAGTTTACTTGAAAGCGCAATCATCACAAATAATTTTTAAGTTCATAGCTAGTATGCCTCCAAATTACTAAATTTTTGTTGCACTTGATTTTTTTATTGAATTTTTTTTCAATTCTCTTTCATTTTGAATTCCAAATATTTATGTAAAATTTTAGTGAATACCTTACAAGTATTCAATTAAGTGTAAAATAGACAAAAAAAATAACTGATGATTAATTAATTAAACATGAACATATGTAATTATATATTATGAAAATTAATTAAATATCAGCTATTTTTGTATTTACAGCTTCAGGAATTCCCTGCTATGTTTTGATGGATTATTTATCCTTTTTTATTCATTAACTGCCAAAATCATCAAAATAGATGTTTTCTTTTTCAACTCCAAGGTCATACAACATCTTGTTAACTGCATTGGTCATTGGGCCGGGTCCGCACATGTAATACTCTATATCTTCAGGTGCGTCATGATTTTTCAGGTAATTATCATATATAACCTGATGAATAAACCCTACCGGACCTGTCCAGTTATCTCCCGGTTGAGGGTCACTTAAGGCAATTGTAAACTTGAAATTAGGGAATTCCTTTTCTATTGCTCGGAAATGATCTTCGTAGAATATTTCCCTTACACTCCTTGCTCCATACCAGTACGATACTTTCCTTCCTGTTTTTACGGTATGGAATAAATGGAAAAGGTGTGAGCGCAATGGTGCCATTCCAGCTCCTCCTCCTATATAAAGCATTTCGTTTTGGGTGTCTTGTATGTGGAATTCACCGTAAGGTCCTGAAATTGTTACCTTATCTCCCGGTTTTCTGGAGAATATGTATGATGAACATACTCCTGAAGGTACGTTTGCCCAGCCGTTTTTCTGTCTATCCCAAGGCGGTGTTGCAATACGTATGTTAAGCATAACAATATTTCCTTCTGCCGGATGGTTAGCCATTGAATATGCTCTGTAGGTTTCAGTGGTATTTTTCATCTTGAGATCCCACAGTTTATATTTATCCCACTCATCACGGAATTTTGGATCAATATCAAAATCTTTGAAGTCGCATTCATATTTGGGAACATCTATTTGTATATAACCACCTGATTTGAAATTTAATGTTTCTCCTTCAGGCAATTTTACAACAAATTCCTTGATGAATGTTGCAACATTATTGTTGGATACTACTTCACATTCCCATTTCTTGATTCCAAGAACTTCTTCAGGAATCTTTATTTTTATATCCTCTCTGACCTTAACCTGACAACCGAGTCTCCAGTTGTCCTGTTGCTCCCTGCGTGAAAAGAAGCTTGTTTCAGTCGGAAGTATCGACCCCCCTCCTTCAGCAACCTGACAACGGCACATGCCGCATGTTCCTCCTCCTCCACAGGCTGAAGGCAGGAATATTCCCTTCTCAGATAAGGTTGATAATAATGAATTACCGGGATTAACCGTTAACTCTTTTTCTTCGTTTATATTTACCTTCACTTCTCCGGTAGCAGTCAGTTTTGCCCTTGCATATAAAAGTGCTGCTACAAGTATCAGCACGATGACAAGGAAGACAACAACACTTGAAAGAATTACGAATATGGTTGAACCTAATACCATTGTGTCCTTAATTTATTAAAGATTAATACCAAGAAAACTCATGAAGGCCAAGCCCATAAGTCCCGTTATTATAAACGTTATTCCAATACCCCTTAATGGTGCAGGGATCTGGTTATATTTCAGCTTTTCACGAATTGCTGCAAGAGATACAATGGCTAGTGCCCATCCAGTTCCTGAACCTAATCCCCATGCAAATACCTGTCCAATATTTTCGTATTCTCTTTGCTCCATGAACAATGATCCACCAAGTATTGCACAGTTAACTGCGATAAGTGGTAAAAATATCCCCAATGAATTATAAAGAGATGGAGAAAACTTTTCAATTACCATTTCAACAAGTTGAACCATTGCTGCAATAACTGCAATAAATATCATAAAGCTGAGGAACGACAAGTCAACACTTGCAAAGCTTGATCCAAGCCATGCTAACGAGCCCGGTTTCAGTACGAATTTTAAGAGCAGATAGTTTACCGGTACTGTTATTACCTGTACAAAAATAACAGCTATACCAAGTCCTAGCGATGTCTTTACTGTCTTTGAAACTGCCAGGTATGAACACATACCTAGGAAGAATGCAAAAACCATATTGTCGACAAATACCGACTTTATGAATATATTAATCATTTCCTGCATATTCTTTCTGTTTAGATGTTATTCTTTTTCTATCAGCTCTTTCTTGTAACTCCTCTGTATCCAGATGATACAGCCTACTAGTATCAATGCCATTGTTGGCATTATCATCATACCGTTATTTACATAACCGGCTTCATAGAAAGATTGTGGAACTAGTTGAAATCCAAGTAATGTTCCTGAACCAAATAATTCTCTTACTGCCGCCACAATTATCAGTATCATTGCATATCCTGCTCCATTACCAACGCCATCAATAAATGAAGGCCAAGGTTTATTGGCCATTGCATAGGCTTCGAGCCTTCCCATTATTATACAGTTTGTTATAATCAATCCTACATATACTGAAAGCTGTTTACTAACATCATATACGAAAGCTTTAAGGATTTGATCAACCAGAATTACCATTGTTGCAACAATTACCAGCTGCACAATGATTCTTATTCTGGGAGGGATATAGTTTCTTAGAAGTGATATCACAAGATTGGACAATGCGGTTACAACCATAACCGAAATACCCATTACTATCGCCGGCTTCAGCTTTACTGTTACGGCCAGAGCAGAACAAATACCCAATATTTGCACCGTTACCGGATTCTGCAGATTAAGCGGGCCTGTTAGTAACTTGAAATTTTTTGAAGATAATACGCTCATTATGATAGTATTTAATTATTGACGATTTTGAATGAAAAATGTTTTGTATTGCACAAGACAAGTATCAAGCATTGCTTCAAGCGCTTTTGATGTGATTGTACCTCCCGAGATTGCATCTACTCCATGTACATCTCCATCTTTAGCTCCACCTTTTATTACTTTAACTGAAACGAATTCTCCGCTCTCATTAAATATCTTCTTGTTTGAGAATGGAGCTTCGAAAATTTCTGTTGCAATTTCAGCTCCCAATCCAGGAGTTTCTCCCTGATGATCGAAAGTAGCTCCATAGATTGTGTTCATGTCAGGTTTGAATGACATATAC
>JAGODU010000061.1 GCA_017998095.1 Prolixibacteraceae bacterium
ATTTTAAAGGGAAGACTTCAATTCAGCTTTTAGTCAGGGACATTAAAAGAAGGTAATTTTTTTCTTTTATCAACTAAACTTCTTATAGACAGATATTTTTTATTATTTTGTAATTTCTAATGAGAATAGCAAATATTATTATCTAAATAAACTAAAAATCCTGGTTATGAAAATCCTGATTTTACAATTTAAAAGGCTGCTGATTTCTTTAGCAATAATTCTTTTAGGTTTAACTTCAGCTTTTGCTGATGATACAAGCCCTGTAATCAATCCGGCTTATGTAGTTAGTCAAAAAGAAACATCTGCATTCACAATTATTGACAAAGGAGTTCCTGCTCCCATAGTTGTAAATGCTTATGATTATCCGGGTGTTATCAGGGCTGCTGAATATTTCAGAAATGACCTGGGATTGGTAGCAGGCAAGGAAAGCAAATTAGTACTTGATGCAATACCTGTTGTAAAGCAAGTTATTATTGTTGGCACACTTGGTAAAAGCCCTCTCATTGATCAGCTTATAAAAACAGGGAAAATTGATGTAAATGATATCAGAGGGAGATGGGAAAATTCATTGATTCAGGTAGTTGATAATCCATTCCCTAACATAGAAAAGGCACTTGTTATTGTAGGAAGTGATAAGAGAGGTACAATTTTTGGAATGTTTGATGTTTCATCAAAAATGGGAGTATCGCCCTGGAATTGGTGGGCAGATGTGCCGGTTGTTAAAAAAACAAGTCTGTACATAAAATCAGGCAGATATAATTTAGGAGAGCCAAAAGTTAAATACAGAGGTATATTTTTAAATGACGAGGAACCGGGATTAGGCAGATGGGCTGTTTATACTTACGGGGGATTCAATCATTTATTTTATGAAAAAGTATTTGAACTTATATTAAGATTGAAAGGCAATTATATATGGCCTGCTATGTGGTGGGCAAGCTTCAATACCGATGATCCGCAGAATACGGAATTAGCCGATGAAATGGGCATAGTTACAGGTACTTCACATCATGAACCAATGAACAGGGCTCATGCTGAATGGAAAAAAGAAGGTAAGGGGGCTTGGAATTATGAAACAAACAGCGAAGTTTTAAAGAAATTCTGGACTGATGGAATTAAGAGAGTTGGTGACAGAGAAGTAATTATAAATATGGCGATGAGAGGTGATGGTGATATGGCGATGAGTGCTGAAACCAATATTTCATTACTTGAAAAAATTGTAGCTGACCAAAGAAAGATAATAGCTGAAGTTACAGGAAAGGACCCGTCTCAGACTCCTCAGATGTGGGCTCTTTATAAAGAGGTTCAGGATTATTACGATCAGGGAATGAGAGTTCCCGATGATATTACTCTTATGCTTTGTGACGATAACTGGGGAAATATAAGGAAGCTGCCTAAACCGGGTACTTCTCCCCGCAGTGGTGGCTATGCAATTTATTATCATATTGATTATGTGGGAGGTCCACGTAATTATAAGTGGTTGAATACGAGTCCGATTCCTCGTATATGGGAACAAATGAACCTGGCATATGAACATGGAGTTGACAGGCTTTGGCTTGTAAATGTCGGAGATTTAAAACCAATGGAGCTTCCAATTTCTTTCTTCCTTGATTATGCATGGAACCCTAAAGCATGGCCTGCTGAAAAATTACCGGACTATACAAAGAAATGGGCAGAACAACAGTTTGGAGATAAATACAATGAAGAGATTGCTGAATTGCTTGATCTTTACACCAGATATAATGGACGGAGAAAGCCTGAATTGCTGGAACCGGGAACATATAGTCTTGTTAATTTCAAAGAAGCTGAGACTATTGTAAATGATTATAATTCGTTACTTGAAAGAGCTAAGAAAGTTGAGAAGAAATTGCCTAAAGAATATAATGATGCTTTTTATCAGCTGGTTAAGCATCCTATTGAAGCATGTGCCAATTTGAATGAATTGTATTTAACTGTTGCCAAAAACAAATTATATATTGAGCAATGGAGATCTGAGGCAAATGTTTTAGCTAAAAAAGCTAAGGAATTATACAAGAAAGATTCTTTGATAACTGTTTATTATCACAATGATTTATCTAACGGCAAGTGGGTTAATATGATGAACCAGACCCATATCGGCTATACATATTGGCAGCAGCCTGAAAAGAATTCTATGCCTGAAGTAAACACACTGACTTTAACAAAGGAATCATTATTGGGAGTATCAGTAGAAGGGTCTTCATTGTATTATCCTTCTTATAACGGGGATCTGTCACTACCCGTTTTTGATCCTGTTAATAAGCAGTCATACTATATCGATCTTTTTCAAAGAGGAGAAAAACCAATAGCATTTGAAATTACTAAAGGCGCAGAATGGATTAAGGTTTCAGAATCAAAAGGCAAGTTTTCCGATAGTAAAAAAATATTCGTTGAAATTGACTGGGCAAAAGCACCTCAGGGAGAAAATAATAGTCTGATATCGATTATTCAACCTGAGGGGGTTACTGTTAATGTTAAAGTTCAAATAATGAACCTTACAGAAGATCAAAAGAAAATTGCTAAAGGATTTATTGCTAATAATGGACATATAGCAATTGAAGCAGCTCATTTTTCAAGAAATATTTCAGGTAATTCAACAAGCTGGAAAGAAATACCCGGATTGGGAAGAACTCTGTCAGCAATGCATCCGGTTCCTGTTAATTCTTTGAGACAAACACCAAAATCAGGTGGTCCTGTTCTTGAATACGATTTTAATATTTTTAAAGAAGGAGATTATAATGTGAATTTATTGTTGTCTCCTACATTGAATATTTATAATGATGAAGGTCTTGAAGTTGCTGTTTCTATTGATGATCAGGAACCTCAGATTTTGAATATGCATGAAGGAAGATCATTCCAGGATTGGGAAGAGTCAGTAAGGAATAATATTACAGTTGTCTCATCAAAACATACAATTTCTTTGCCGGGAAATCACACATTGAAAGTTTGGATGGTAGATCCGGGAATAGTATTGGAGAAAATATTAATATATACAGGAGAGCCTAAGAAGTCTTATCTTGGAGGTCCTGAAAGTATGAAAAAGTGATATTTAAAAGAGAGGACATAAAAAAAGTGAATTGAAATATCAGAATTAAGGAAAGTTTCGTTCTTTTGATTAAGAGTAAGTACAATTTCTTAATTTTGGTATAATGAAATTAAAACTGTGAAGCATGTTTTTATTCGGAAAATTGAAATCAGTTGATACGATTGAGCAAGAGTGGCTACAATTAAAAAAAGATTATCAGGCGTATAATGAAATAGAATGTTCAAAGAAGCTTAAAGATTTCCTTGCTTTGAAAGAAAAGGTGGAGTCGAAACCATTTCTTGAAAAGAAGAAAGAAATAGAGTCTTTAAATTTCAAAGGTTCTCCTGAAGAAAAAATGTTAAAACTCTTCTCAAAGCTGGAGAAAAATAAGAAGATACTGGATTATTATAAGTTGGCAGGATCAGATGATTTGAGACGTTTCACCAAGTTGAAAGAGAAAGGTATTTCGGAACAGTTCAAAGAACTGGAACACTTTGTCAAGGCAGGTGAATACAGCAGAGAGCTTAAAAATTTCAACGATAGGAAAAAGAAGGATAAAGACAATAAAGAAAAGTGGGAACAAACAGAAGCATATAAAAAGGATAAGGAATACAATGAACTTAAAAGTTCTTCAGATTTTTTGTTTTATAATGGCTTTTTAAAGTCGCCTCTTTATAAAAATTACCTTAATATCGATGGATCTCCTATGTTGACTCAGTATGAAGACTTAAAAAAGGAAGTAAGGTCAGCAAAATTTACTGAGAGGAAAGAATATCTTGAAGATAAAGAAAGATATAAGAAGACAGAAGATTATCATTCTTTGTTAAAGTTTTCAGAATTAAAAGATGATTCTCAAATAAAGCTTTATTTTAAATATAGTGATACAGATAAGTTTAAATTCTTCAGAAACTGGACTTTAACCTTTGAAGATAATTTTAATAAAAAGCTTGATCCAAATATCTGGTCAGGGATTTCTCTAATTGCAGAGAATGGCCCGGGGAAGAATTATTCTTTGAAGAATCAATACCAGTTATTTAATGGATTTAATAATTTCAAATCAGAAAATGAAATTCTGACATTGGAAACCAGACAGGAAAAAACAGAAGGATTGTGCTGGGATGAAGAATTTGGATTCTTTTCAAGAGAGTATGATTATACATCAGGACTGATACATACTTTAAAGTCTTTTAAACAAGAATACGGTTTATTTGAAATTAAACTAAAGGCTTCTAAAATCAAGAATGTTATCAGTTCTGTATCATTGATTGATGAAGATGAAGAGGTCTGTATTAAATTAATTTCAGTTGAAAGTTATAAAGGTTTCGGTGGAATAATATATGCAGGGAATAATAATACATCACATAAACTTGGATTGAATTTCAAGCCAAACGGCTATATGATAATTGGTGTGGAATGGTCGCCTGAAAAGATAGAATGGAAAGTAAACGATAAGGTTATGGGATCAATTACCCAAAATATTCCACATGTAAAGATGGGGTTGAGAATTGAATCAGAAGTTTTGAAACCAACATCAAATTTACCTCACCGTTTGGATATAGACTGGGTAAGATGTTTTAAAAAGAATTCCTGATAGTTTAAAATGATTTTACAAAGAAATACCTTAATACAAAAAGCATTTGGCAAATTGTATTAAGGTATTTTTTATTTTATTTAACCTTAATTGACCGGCAATGTAAAGCTAAATTCTGAACCTACATTTATTTGTGAATCAACCCATATTTTTCCACCCATTTGCTCTACAAGGCTTTTACATATAGCTAATCCTATTCCGGTTCCTCTGTATAATTTCATTTTATCTTTTGAGCTCTTAAAGAAATGATCAAATACTTTTTCTTTATCACTTATATCAATACCACTTCCTGTGTCTTTTACAAAGAACCTGACATTTTCACCCAGAACTTCATACCCAAAAGTAATACTTCCCTTATCTGTGTACTTGAAAGCATTGCTTAAAAGGTTTATGATAATTTGCCTGAATCTTATTGCATCGGTATTAACAAACAATTGGTAATTATCGTTTATATTAAAATATTTAAAATCTATTTTTTTATGGTTTTCCATCAGAAAGTATTCGTATAATTCTTTTAAAATCGAATCTACACTGAATTTTCCTTTTGTTAAAACCATTTTATTTGCTTCAATAATTGAAATGTCAATAATGTCATTTATTAATACACTTAATTGTTTACTGTTATTTTTAATCAGGTCTATATATTTTAATCTCTTTTCATCAGAAATATCCTGATTGCTCAATAAGTTTGAAAAACCAATTATAGCATTCATAGGAGTTCTGATTTCATGGCTCATATTTGCCAGAAAAGCAGATTTCAATTTATCAGATTCTTCGGCTTTGATGCGTGCTGATGCTAATTCAGCGGTTCTTTTTTCAACAATTTCTTCAAGATTATTCCGGTGTTTTTCAAGTTCGCTGTTTTGTTCAAGAATGATAGATTGTTTTCTTTCTAATAACCAATTTAGCTTAGTAAGTTCATTGGTCCTTTTTTCAACAATAGCTTCCAGCAATTTCTTTTCCTTGTTAAGCATGAAAAACCTGACTGCAATGAATGTAGCAGTAGAAAGGATAATTACTAAGATGCTTATTATTTTAAAATAAATGGATCTCCACCATGGAGGGTGAATATTAATTACAATTTCTTTTGGAGTATTGTTCCAAATGCCATCATTGTTGGCACCCATAACCTTAAATGTATATTTTCCTTCTGATATATTTGTATATGTGGCACTTGTTGCATTTCCTGCATCTATCCATTCAGTATCATATCCTTCAAGTTTGAATTTATATTGATTTTTTTCAGCATTTAGAAAATTCAAAGCAGAATAACTAATAGAAAAGTCAGTATTTGGATAGTATAGGTCTAATTCCTTAATCATGTTAATATTGTTGCTAATCTCTCTGAATTTTGAATTCTTATTGGGATTTGTTTCCAGCAACATTAATTGAGTTAAAACAACAGAAGGGACTAATTCATTTATTGATATACTGTCAGGATGAAAATAAGTAAAGCCGTGTGATGAACCAAAATAAAATACACCATCTTTATTTTTATATACAGCTTTCTTTTTCAGGTCATTTGATGAAATACCATCACTGGATGTGTAATTCAAAAATATTGGTCTAGAGGGTGTTTCTATTCCGTTTACGAATTTAGAAATCCCCTTATTTGTACTAATCCATAAATTACCGTGACTATCTTCAAGAATTCCATGGATTGTATTATCGGGCAATCCCTCTTTTGTTGTATAAGTAATCAATGAATCTTTTTCTTTATCGAAATATTCTATTCCGGCATTTGTTGCTACCCAGAAATTCTTTTTACTGTCCTCAAATACTGAAAGAATATTGCCTCTTTCATAGAATTCAGAGGTTTGTTTTTTTCTTTCCAGATGAATGAACCTGTCATTTTGATAATCATATTCATCAATGAAGGCATAAAGACAAATAATTAATTTCCCGTCACTTGTTTGCATTACATGGCTCATGCTTCTGCCATTCAAGCTATTGGGATCTTTGTCATCCCTAATATATTTTTTGAATTTACCGGTTTTATAATCATATTTATTTAGTCCCCCGCTTCCGGTTCCAATCCATAAATTGCCATATTTATCTTCAACAATATCAAAAATATTACCACTACCTATTGTGCCTTCACCGCCGGGAAGAAATCTGGTAAAATCATTTGTATTGTAGTTGTAAAGGTGCAATCCACCTGCCCATGTGCCAACCCACAAATTGCCTTTACTATCTTTTGTTATTGCATAAACGGGATTAGAAGCAAGACTTCTGGGATTATTACTTTCATATTGATAGTGATCATATTTACCTGTTTTCTTATTTAATCTGTCCAGACCTCCTTCAGTTCCAATCCACAAATAATTATCTTCTTCAAAGAAAGTATTGACAAGGTTATTCTTTATTGATTCATGGCTACCATATAGTTCTTTAACTACGTGAAATTTTTTAGACCTTTTACTATAGTAATTAACTCCTCCGCCAAATGTTCCAACCCAGATGTCATTGAATTTATCCTGATATAAAGTAAAAATTGAATTATCTCCGATAGAATTATAGTCAAGAGGATCATTCTTCAGGTGAGTAATGTTGGTTTTTCCAATAGAATAATCATTTAAATTTAATAGATCAATACCTTCATTTGAACCATGCCCAATCCATAACTTATTATCATTATCTGCTAGTAAAGAATATATTGTTCCCTTTATTACAACTTCAAAAAAGTATTGATTATTTTTTTCCTTGAGTTTATTCAGGCCATCAAGAGAAGTCCCAATCCATATATGGTTAAATGAATCTTCACAAATAGATGTTATATCTTTCCCGGAAATTGAATTGCTATTTTTGTCGGGGAGGAAAGTTGTAAATGAATCATTCTCTTTATTGTATAAATTTAGACCGTTTTTAGTGCCAATCCATATTCTGTTTTTAGAATCTACGAAAATGGTATTAATATAATTGTCAGATAATGAGCTGTTGTTTGTTTGGTATCTTATAATTTTATTTTCAGTTTGATTGTATTTAACTACGCCCCGGTTAGTGCCAATCCAGAAATTGTTTTCTTTATCCTTTGCAACAGTCAGTACCGGATTAGGAGGTAATATTGTATCAAGTAAAAAAGAACTATTAGTAAGATTGAAGCGTAATAATCCTAAATCACTGCATATCCATATATTTTGAGAATCGAGCTTTGAAATGTAATTAATGTTGATATTACCCATCCCATAATTGTTTGAACTACCGGGGCGGAAGACTTTAATATTTTTACCATCGTATCTGTTAAGTCCATCGGATGTGCCAAACCAAATATATCCTGATTCATCCTGATAAATACATCTAACCCAACTGTTCGAAAGACCTTCAGAAACAGTGATGCGTTTAAATGAAATCTGGTTATTTGATGAAAAAACACCCAGTCCCAATAAAACAAATGATAACAGTAAAACCCCCTTCAACATCAGACATATAAAAATCTGCGTCAAATTAATATTTTTTTTGAAATTGTTAAAATATAGTATTATATGCAGGTAATTATTTTGATGAAGTAAGCTTATATATTGACAGAATTAAATATGAAATATAAATATTTAATATAAATCTATATTAAATACTTATTCAATATAAATACAGTTTAACTGTTAAAGCTCAGCCCCGAAAACTAGAGCAAAATTTTTAAGAATTATTCTTTTTACAGTTTCAATATCTGTCTTTGTGCCTGTTTCTTTACTAATGGAAGTAACTCCTTTGTCAACAAATCCACAAGGATTAATGTGACTAAAATATGATAAGTCTGTATTCACATTTAATGCAAATCCATGCATGGTTACATAACGGGAACTTTTAACTCCAATAGCACATATTTTTCGGGCATTTGCTTTACCTGCATCTATCCATACGCCGGTAGCTCTTTCGTCTCTTCCTCCGATTATTCCAAATTCTTTTATTGAATTAATTATGGATTCTTCTAATTGCCAAATGTATCTTCTTAAACCTATTTCGAAATTTTCTAAATCCAGTATTGGGTACCCAACAATCTGCCCGGGACCATGATATGTTATGTCTCCACCACGGTCAGAATGATAGAATGTTGCATTTTTTGCTTGTAGTTGGATATAGTTCAGAAGTAGATTGTTTTCATTTCCACTTTTTCCCAAAGTGTAAACATGTGGATGTTCAACAAAAAGTAAATAGTTTGAAGATTCAACTATTGGATTGTTTTTCTTTTCAGTCTTTTGAGAAATGACTTTCTCTAATAAAGAATTCTGATAATCCCAGGTTTTTTTATATTCAGAAACACCTAAGTCCTCAAATATTATTTTTTTGTTCATAAGTCCAGTACTCGTCAATTATTTCAGAAGTAAACTGTTCCCAATAAGCAGGCGAAACCCTTTTCCCATCCGGAGTTTTTAAGTTCATTTCATAAACAGCAATAGTAGGGTTGAAAACAATGTCTGTGACTCCTATGGCATAACAGATTTGGTCGTTATTTTCATTCTTTTCTTCTGCCACAACTGTTTCAAGCTTATTAAATTCTAGAAGCCCTTTAAGGAATTGCATCCTTTCATTTTGAATCCCTTTTTCAATAATAGTACAACGGACTCCATTTATATCTTCGACAGTATGTTTTGCTTTTAATGGCATATCAATTTCTTTAGATGGTTAATATATCAATATCTCATTCAGGGATTAATTGTCATCCCGATTGAAAGACTACTTATCCATTCATATATTTTACTCCAGAATCCAATTATAAATATTCCGCTTAAGCTAAGTAACAATCCAATGCGGGTTGGCAAATCGCTTTTAAAGTAGGGTATAGGATTATCATTTTTATTAATGAACATTGCCTTTACCACCATCAGATAATAATAAAGTGATATTGTTGCATTTAATACAGCAATAAGAATTAACCAATAGTAATTGGCAGATGCTGCAGATACATATAAAAACAATTTACCAAAGAATCCTGCAACCGGAGGTATACCTGCAAGTGAAAACATTGCAAGCATCATAAGCAAGCTTAATTTAGGATTAGTCTTATAAATCCCATTGTATTCATCGAGATTTATTTTACCTGTAGATGTTTCAATAGCCGATACAACACCAAATGCCCCCAGATTAGAAAATATGTAAATCAGTATAAAATATATTACTGAAGTCATTCCCATTTTAGAACCACTTATTATACCTAATAGAATAAAACCTGCCTGAGCAATAGATGAGAAAGCAAGAAATCTCTTCATATTCTTCTGCCTTAAGGCAAACAGGTTACCAACTGTCATTGTTAGTATGGCAATCAGGTACATTATATCTTTCCAAACTGGTGAAATAACCGGGAATACTGTAAATAATACTATTACAAGTATAAAAGCAGCTGCACCTTTTGAAATTACTGAAAGATATGAAGTTACATTTATAGGAGCTCCTTCGTATACATCAGCTGTCCACAAATGAAATGGTACAAGAGATAACTTAAATGCAATTCCCGAAAAGAAAAATATAAATGCCAAAAGCTGAAGTGGTGAATTGGAAAAAACAATTCTTATATCATCATAGTAAATAGAGCCTGTTGATCCATAGATTAATGAAATACCGAATAATAAAATTCCTGATGATAAGGCAGAAGTTAAGAGCAACTTAATACCTGACTCTGCTGATTTTGTTTGATGATGCGTAAAAGCAGCTAATGTAGCTAAAGGAATAGTTGCAAGTTCAAGTCCGATATAAAGCATTAGGAAGTCACCTGAAGAAATCATAAACTCCATTCCAATTAAAGTTGAAAAGAGTATTATAAAATATTCACTAACCTTACCTTTGTTCTCAGGCTTTTTCAACCAACTTACAGATTGGAATAAAATAATGGAAACGCCAATATTTAAAACATTCTTCATCATTACAAGAAGAGCATTTGATTTATACATTCCTCCAAAAAGGATAGTATCTTCAGTTGGCAAAAAACCGGAGAGAGTATAGGCAAGAAACAATCCCAATGTTAATGGAATTATTCTATATTTCTTTTTCTCACTTAGGCTGAGATCAATAATTAATACTGCCAACATTAGAATTGTCAGTAATAACTCATGCCTCATATTTAAGAAATCATTTAAACTCATAATAATATTCTTTAAAATAATCCTGCCACATTAATAACCTGCAATTTTTGAATTATGGGAGTCAAGCTGAAATTGATCATGTCTGAAAGCCATAAAGGAGCAATACCAATGGCAGCAATCGCAATAACAAGCGTTACTGTAGAAAGTTTTTCATACCATACTGCATCTTTAAGGTTTAAGAAATGGTCATTCTTTATTGGGCCAAACAACAACATTCCAACTACTCTTAATATATAAACAGCAGTAATAACAATTGAAGTTGTTGCTACAATTGTAAGTACTCTGTGGAAAGTATCGGTATGCTGGAACGAGCCAATAAATATTGTCATTTCAGCAACGAATCCACTAAGTCCGGGAAGACCCAATGAAGCAAGTCCTGCAATTACCCAAACTACTCCCAGGAATGGAATAACTTTCATTAATCCACCCAGTTCATCAACCATACGTGTATGTGTTCTGCCATATATCATTCCAATTAAAGCAAAAAACAAGGCTGTCATTAATCCATGAGAAATCATTTGAATAATAGCTCCGTTCATTGCCGTTTGGTTAAGCATTAATACTGCAAATAATACAAGACCACAGTGGCTTACAGATGAATATGCATTAATATATTTTAAATCTTTTTGTGCAATGGCTCCAAAAGCACCATAGACAACACTTATACCGGTCAGAATAAGGAATATCCATGATTGTTCTTTTGCTGCTTCCGGCATAAGGAAAATAGCAACTCTGAAAGCTCCGTAACCTCCAAGTTTCATCAATACTCCGGCATGTAACATTGAAACAGCTGTCGGTGCTGAAGCATGACCATCAGGAGACCATGTGTGGAAAGGGAAAAGCGCTCCTAAAATACCAAAACCTATGAAAGTAAATGGGAATAGAAAACGCTGCATTTCTATTGGAATTTTAACTTTAGCTATTTCCATTATATTGAATGTTAATGCTCCGCCTTCAGGCGCTGAATAAAAATATAATCCTAAAATCCCAACGGTAAGTAAAGCCGATCCGGCCATCAACATTAAGGTGAGCTTCATTGCTGAGTATTCTTTTTTCCCCGTTCCCCATAAGCCAATTAGTAAATACATTGGAATAACTGCCAGCTCATAGAAAAGAAACATGGTAAAAAGATCAAGCGAAATGAAAAATCCAAATACTCCTGACGAAAGTAGAATTAAAGAAATGAAGAATTCCTTAGACATGGGTTCTATTTTCCACGATGCAAAAACTCCTGCAAATACTACTATAGCAGTTAATGTGATCATTGCAACCGAAATACCGTCTACCCCTATGGCATAGTGAATATTAAGTGTAGGAAACCATAAAGCATCATATACAAATAGCATTTCAGCCATATTTCCTGAATTCCTTTCTGTCAGGTATAAGAAAACCAGTAAGAATGCCAATACAAGTTGAATCCCCATTCCTATTGCACTAACCAGTCTTGTCTGCTTCAGGTTTTTTGTAAACATTATTCCGACTATGGTTAGCAGCGGAACAATAACAAATAAACTAAGTATGCTCATTTTAATATCTTTTTCTACATTAAGGCCACAAAAATTATCACTAAAATCAGTACTCCACTAACAAATACATATGCATATTGGTGAACTTTGCCTGACTGAAGTCCTCTTATCTGGTATGAAAGGAATTGAGTTAAACCTGCAATTCCATTCATTGTACCATCAACTATATTTCTGTCAAACCATGCTATTGGGGCTGAAATATTTTTAAATATTATCTTTTTTGTGATGAAAAGATAAATTTCATCAATATAGAACTTATTGTAAGCCCATTTATAAAGGTGCTTTATTGAACTTACAAATTTCTCAGGTATTGAATTATACGATTTATAGAAAATTGTTGCTATTATTATTCCAACAACCCCGATCAATACTGAAGGAATTGCAACAATCCATTCTATGTGCGATTCGAATCCCACTCCATCACTTGTAACCCATTCATTAAAAGGCAGGAATCCGGAAAAGACTGAACCAAATGCAAGTATCATAAGTGGTATGGTCATTACTTTTGGTGCTTCGTGCGGAGTGTGATGATATTTTTTTTCCTGTCCCCAGAAGATGTTGAAATACAATCTGAACATATAAAAAGCAGTAATTCCTGCAACAATATATTCTATGAAAAATAAAGCCTTGTTATGATGAAAGGCTGCAACAAGTATTTCATCCTTACTAAAGAAACCAGAGAAAGGAGGAATTCCCGCTATGGTCAGACAAGCAATTAGAAAAGTTATATGTGTTATAGGCATATACTTCCTTAAACCTCCCATATCTTTCATTTCATTACTGTGGACTGAATGAATTATTGCTCCGGCTCCAAGGAATAATAGAGCTTTAAACATTGCATGAGTGAAAAGGTGAAAGTTAGAAGCCATGAATCCTAATCCTTCATGACTCCCATATCCTGAAACTCCCAGAGCAAGAATCATATATCCGATCTGAGAAATAGTTGAATAAGCTAAAACCCTTTTTATATCTGTTTGAGTGCAAGCTATTATAGCTGCAAATAATGAAGTTATACCACCTACCCAGGCTATGATGGTTAAAGCGTCCGGAGCTCCTAATGCATATACAGGGAAAAGACGGGAAATTAAATAAACACCGGCAACAACCATGGTTGCAGCATGTATTAATGCTGAAACCGGAGTAGGTCCTTCCATAGCATCGGGTAGCCAAATATGCAAAGGAAACATAGCTGATTTTCCTGCTCCTCCAATAAATATTAATATCAATGACCATGTTAAAACTGACATTCCAAGAAATGCAGCTCCACCTTTTGTTGCAAGTGCAGGTCCGTTTGGATCGGTAAGCGTTTGAAAATCAAAGGTACCGGTATTGAAAGACAAAATCAGAATTCCAATAAGAAAACCAAGATCAGCAAATCTCGTAACAATAAAGGCCTTTTTTGAAGCAGCAACAGCACTTGGTTTTTCATAATAGAAACCAATCAACAGGAATGATGAAACACCAACCAATTCCCAAAATATGTACATCTCAAATATGTTGGTTGCCAATACAAGACCCAACATTGAAAAGCTAAAAAGAGAAAGGAATGAATAGAATCTGTAAAAACCCGGATCCCCTTTCATATAACCAAGACTATAAATGTGAACCATCAATGAAACTGTTGTTACTACAACAAGCATCATTACTGATATCGGATCCAAAAGTATTCCCAGATTTATAGTGAGCTTATCTGTCAGATGAAGCCAATTCACGTCAAATACTTTTATTGAAGTAAAAGTATCTCCTTCAATATGATTGAAAATAAAATATTTTAAAGCTGTTATATATGATAAGACGGCTGATATACCAAGTCCGGTTGTGCCAATTAATCCGGAAATCATAGGCTTCATTTTACCTCCCAGTAGACCCAATAATAAAAAAACTGCAAGGGGAATAAGTGGTATTAATAATGTATATGAATATGTGTTCATTGCTTATATCTTTTCAATTCCTTTTTAAAACTTCATCTCATTTATTTTATCCACATCAATGGATTTGAAATTTCGATAGATATTTATAATTATTGCTATTGCAACTGCCGCCTCTGCTGCTGCAATTGCTATTATTATCATTGCAAAGAAATGTCCGTGTAATGCCTGAGGAAATAAATACCGGTTGAAAGCAACAAAATTAATATTTGCAGAATTTAATATTAGCTCAATAGACATCAACATTGTGATGAGATTTCTTCTAGTCAGAAACCCATAAATGCCTATGAAAAACATTAGTGTGCTGACTATTAGGATATAACTTAAAGGAATATTCTGTATCATTTCCTGATTAATTATTTGGGTTTTCACTAATTTCTTTATTGTCCGGCACTATAGTCTTTTCTCTCCTTGCAACCACTATTGCACCAATCATTGCAGCAAGCAGTAAAATTGAAATGACTTCAAAAGGTAAAGCAAATCCATTTTCCTTATAAGAAACAAGAGCCCTGCCAATTTCTTTTACATCAGTATCCAATGCCTTTTCACTACTGGCAATAAAAGTGAAATTCAGAATTACGGTTAAGGTTAGTACTGCTCCGGCAAGGGTTGCCAGAGCTGAAAACAAACTGTATTTAACACTTGAAGTTACTGCTCTTTCACTTATATGACTTGTAAGCAAAATGGAAAAGATTATCAAAACCACAATACCTCCGGCATATACAGTTAATTGAACAGCAGCAAGAAAATTATATTGCATCATTAAGTAAAGGACTGCTGTAGCAACTAAAACAAAGAGCAGATATACTGCAGATCTTAATATCCGTCTGCTTGTAACCGTAAGAATTGAAAATACAATTATTACCGCTGCTATAATGAAAAATGAAACTTGGCTTAACATATCCTTGTAAATTTATTCTTTAACACCTTCCTGTATTTTTGAACCCGGTTGATTCAATACTTTAGTCAATTTAGTGCGTTCATAAACAGCATGTTCAAATTTCTGTCCCATAATTATTGCATTAGACGGACATGATTTTACACACAAGTTACATAGAGAACACATTCCAAGATGGTAAATATGTTTATCAATTGCTTTTTTCTTTTTACCATCTTCAGTTGTTATCATTTTTGTGATTATCTCAATTGATCCATTCGGACAGTTTAATTCACAGATACCACATCCGGTGCATTTATGCTCATTATTTTCATTATGTGGCATTATTACTTCACCTCTGAATCTGTCAAACATTACCAATTCCTTACGATTATCCGGATATTGCTGTGTTATATGTTTTCTAAAGTGCAGGAAGTATCGGCCGGTTACTTTCATGCCAGCCAGCAATGTAAATAATCCTTTGATAATAGATGCGATATAATTTATTATTGATCTCATAACTGCTCCTCGTTTTATAAGTGAAACCTGGTCAATACTACTATTGTCATTAATAATATGTTGAAAAGGTTTATTGGAAGAAGATATTTCCATTCAAGTGTTAAAATCTGGTCTACCCTTAACCTTGGGAATGACCATTTTAACCACATAATCAGAAATACAATTCCAAATGACTTAAGGAAAAACCATATCACCGGGGGAATAAGATCCATTACATGGTTGAATGAATCCCAAGAACCAAAATGCAAAGGCATCCAGCCTCCAAGGAAAACAGTTGCAGCTACTGCTGAAACTATAAACATATTTATAAATTCAGCCAGATAGAACAACGCAAATTTTATCCCGGAATACTCTGTGTGGAATCCTGCTGTTAACTCTGATTCTGCTTCAGCAAGGTCAAAAGGCCCCCTGTTGGTTTCTGCAGTTCCGGCTATAATAAATACAACGAAAGCAATGAATGCGGGAATATGCCCTTTAAAGATGAACCATAAATCGCGTTGACCCTCTACGATACCTGAGAATTGCATTGTTCCTGCAAGTATTACTATCGTTATCAGAGACATTGCTACCGATAACTCATAACTTATAATTTGAGCACCACTTCTGATTGAACCAATTAAGGAATATTTATTATTACTCGACCATCCTGCTAATAAAATTCCAATCACTCCCAATGATGAAACAGCTGATAGATAAAAAACTCCAATATCAAAATCAAGTCCTTGCAATCCGGGTGCAAATGGTAGAGCAGCCAAAGCAAGAAACATTGAAACTATAACAATAACAGGAGCAAGATTGTAAAGGAATTTATCCGCTTTGCGAGGTGTTATTATTTCCTTCATCATTAGCTTAATGAAGTCTGCTACTGTTTGGATTAAACCCCATGGGCCTACTCTGTTAGGTCCTATCCTTTGCTGAAATGCTGCGCAAACTTTTCTTTCTGCATAGATGAGAAATAATCCTAAAAGTGCAACAAACAAAAGATACAATATTCCTACAATAACCCACTCGACAGTAATTGTCCATCCTGGTGACATATGCTCAGAGAACCAGATGTGCAGGTTTTTTGTAAAATTCGTAAAATCGTATATGCTGAAATCCATTTTATCTGATATCTTATTCTACCTTGTTTAAAAATCTCATTATCTGTCAATATCCGGGATAACTAAATCAAGAGATCCCATTATTGCTATTAAATCAGCTATCTTAAATCCTTTTACCATCTTATTTAATGCAAACAGATTTGAAAAACCCGGAGATCTGAATTTAACACGGTAAGGATTCTTTTTTCCGTCACTTACTATAAATACACCAAAAACACCTTTTGAACTTTCTACCTGCTGGAAATATTCTCCTTCAGGAAGTTTAATTACTCCTTTCATCTTTACTGCAAAATCTCCTTCAGGTATGTTATCAATTAATTGTTCGATGATATTCAATGATTCATGCATCTCCCTGATCCTGCAATAATATCTGGCAAATGTGTCTCCCTTGTCATCAAGAATTTCATTGAAATTTATAAATGGATATGCACTATATGGGTGATGTTTCCTTACATCGCATGAAAATCCTGAAGCTCTTGCAGAAGGACCGGTCACTCCATAATCTATTGCATCTTCAATAGAAAGATGCCCAATATCAACTGTCCTTTCTCTGAATATTACATTGAATGATAATAGATTATCATATTCAATAAGTTTTTTTCTAAAGTCCTTAACGAAATCTTTAACCCTTTTAACAAAGTTAGGATGTATGTCAAACATTACTCCACCCGGCACATTATAGTTTAATGTTACCCTTGCACCAAAGGTTTCTTCGAATATATCCAATATCTTTTCCCTGTCCCGCATTCCATAGAACAAAGCTGTCTGAGCTCCCATATCCATTCCGTAAGCACTCCACCAAAGCTGATGAGATGAGATTCGCATGAGCTCATCCATAATGGTTCGTATATATTTAACTCTGTCGGGAACTTCTACTTGAAGGGCATTTTCAACACATAAACATACTGCTTCGTTATTCATGTGAGCAGACAGATAGTCCATTCTGTCGGTAAGATGTACAATCTGAGGATAAGCAAGCGATTCACACATCTTTTCAATGCCACTGTGAATGTAACCTATATATGGTTTTACTTTAAGAACAATTTCACCTTCAAGAGTAACAAGAAGTCTTAGAACTCCATGTGTTGAAGGGTGTTGAGGTCCCATATTGACTGAATAATCATCGGTCTTCAGGATTTCGGAATCAATAAATATCTCTCTAATTTCAGACATAATTTTATCGTTCGATTATTCTTACTTCGTCTTTATAATCTTTTCTTAATGGGAAACCCCATCCATCTTCCAGAAAAAGCCTTCTCAGGTCAGAATGTTTGTTAAATTTTACTCCAAGCAAATCATAAACTTCTCGTTCATGATATTTCGCTGTTCGCCATACATCAGTTAAAGTATCAATTAATGGTTCTTCACGGTTTGATGTTTTCACCTTTAATACCATTATATGCCTGTATTTTGTTGATTCAAGGTGATAAATGATTCCCATGCAATCAGAGTAGTCAACTCCTGTAAGACTAATTAAAAAATCAAATCGGGTTTCCTGAGATTCTTTTAATTTAATAGCAACATTTACCAAATCATCTTTTCCAATAGTCATCTCAGCAAATTGATTGCCTTGAGTAACATTAACACCGGGAAAATTTTCATTGAGATATTTAATCAACTCTTCGTTTGTCATTTGTTATTTTTTAAAGAGATCAATGCTAAAATATTTGAAAACCTTATGGTAATGGTTTTAAATCAACCAATTTGACTTTTTTAAAATTCTTTTCATGCATTATCTTCTTTTGAAGTTGCATCATTCCAAATATAAGAGCTTCCGGTCTGGGTGGACACCCCGGAACATAAACATCAACCGGAATTATATGATCGGCACCCTTTACAATTGAATATGAATTGTAAAAAAACGGACCTCCTGAAATTGCACAAGCTCCCATAGCTATCACATATTTAGGTTCAGCCATCTGATCATAAAGGCGTTTTAAAACCGGAGCCATTTTATAATTAATTGAACCGGCTATAATAATAAGGTCAGCCTGACGTGGGGTAGCACGTGTAACCTCAAACCCAAATCTTGAATAATCATGTCGTGATGCACCTGAAGCCATTAGTTCCATAGCACAACAACGTGTGCCGAAATTTAATGGCCATAATGAATTTGAACGAGCCCAGTTTACCACTGTATCAAGTGAAGTCAGAATAAAATTTCCCCCGGCATATTTTTCCCAAACAGGGAAATCATTTTGCTCAATCTCCGTTTTTTTCTTTATTCCCATTTTAATGCATGTTTTTTCCACCCATATAACAATCCTAATGATAGAATTGAAAAGAATATCAATATTTCAACAAATCCTGTCATCCCTATTTCACGCATAACCGTTGCCCAGGGGAAAATAAATATTGTTTCAACTTCGAAAATCAAAAACAATATTGCAAACAAATAATACCCAACGGTGTATTGAAGCCAGGAATCGCCAATGGTTTCCATACCGCATTCGTAAGGTTCAAATTTTAACGGGTTTGAAGAAGTGGGAGGTATGTAGCTTCCGAATAAAAGGGCTATTCCAACGAGTGAAAGAGCTGTTAAAAAGAAAAGTAAAATTGCACTACTTTCCATATGACTTAATTTTGAAGTTGTTTACTTTTTCTAAACTAATGATGTCAAAATGGCATCTGGAAAATCGGGTCAAATGTAAAGATAAAAGTTTTACATCTGAAAATAATATTGCAATAATTTATTATCTTTTTTCTTTAACTATTATCAAATAATTGTCAGCAAATTAGTTAAAATGCTTTCATTTTGTTAATAATCAGTTTGCATTGCAATCAATGTGCTTTTCTGCATGATAAGACGTTCTTGCCAAGGGAGAGCTTTCTACGAATTTAAATCCTTTTTCTAATGCTATCAGTTTATAATTTTCAAAAATTTCAGGATTTATATATTCTCTGACTTCAAAGTTAGATTTTGTTGGTTGTAAATACTGACCTATTGTAAAAATTTTACACCCTGATGAAAGCAGATCGTCCATTGTCTGAATTACTTCTTCTTGTGTTTCTCCTAATCCTACCATAATTCCACTCTTTGAAGTTTTACCTTCGTTGCTGATTGTTTTTAATACTTTTAGACTTGTTTCGTAATCGGCTCTGCTCCTGATTACCGGAGTTAATCTTTTTACTGTTTCCAGATTATGAGAAATTACATCCGGGCCTGCTTTAATTATTGTATTAATCAAATCTATTCTTCCATCAAAATCAGGGATTAATACTTCTATTGTAGTATCTGGATTTACTTTTTTTATTTCTCTAATAGTGTCATACCAATGTTTTGCCCCCTTATCTTCCAAATCATCCCGGTCAACAGATGTAATCACAGCATGTTTTAATTCTAAAAGTTTAATTGATTCTGCAATCTTTTTTGGTTCTCCACTATCAGGAGGAAAAGGTTTACCTGTTTTTGTTGAACAGAATTTACAACTTCTTGTACATATATCCCCGAGTATCATAAAAGTTGCTGTACCCGATGCCCAACATTCTGACATATTAGGACATTTGCCGCTCGTACATATTGTATTCAGGTCGTGAGTTTTGATTATCTCTTTTACCCTTAAATAATTAACCCCTTTAGGCAATTTGATTTTCAACCATTCCGGTTTTCTGCTATATTGGTCTTTCATAAATCCAAAATTAGTGTTTAAAATTAAATGTGATTGTAAAACAAATTTTAATATTTGAACTGAATGGATTAGGTTTTGTTATTTTTGTCTGGAATAGTATTATACTTTTCCCACTTTTTATAAAACGAATTTGCCTGAATATAATCGCTGAAGTATTTGAAAATCCAATATTTGAGTTGAATATGATATTAATAAAACTAATTATTAAAATATGAAAAAATCGATTTTAACTTCTTTCTTATTTTTAGCTACAGGTATTTATTCTATGGCCTGTACCAATTTTTTATTTTCTAAAGGATCGACCGCTGACGGTTCAACAATGATTACTTACTCGGCCGATTCACATACTTTATATGGAGAACTTTATTTTACTCCTGCAGCTGATCATGATAAAGATTCAATGTTAGACATATATGAATGGGATACTGGTGAATATCTTGGTAAAATAAAACAAGTTCCTCACACATACAGTGTAGTTGGAAACATGAATGAGCATCAGGTTGCAATAGGGGAGACTACTTTTGGGGGAAGAAAGGAACTTCACCACCAGTCGAAAGCAGTTATCGATTATGGAAGCCTTATGTATATTGCATTACAGCGTTCCCGTAATGCCAGAGAAGCAATTAAAGTTATGACCGGTCTGGTAGAAGAATATGGTTATATCAGCGAAGGTGAATCATTTTCAATTTCTGATCCTAATGAAGTATGGATAATGGAAATGATAGGTAAAGGTGAGTTTGAAATGGGAGCTGTCTGGGTTGCCTTGAAAGTTCCCGATGGATATGTTTGCGGACATGCCAATCAGTCAAGAATTACTACTTTCCCGTTAAACGATCCTGAAAATTGTATGTATTCAAAAGATATATTTTCTTTTGCAAGAGAAAGAGGATGGTTCGATGGTTTGAATAAAGATTTTAGTTTCAGCGATATTTTTGCCCCAACAGACTTTAGCGCAGCTCGTTATAGCGAATCCAGAGTATGGATGGGATTTAGCAGAATCTCAAAAGGGATGGAAAAATATATTGAATATGTTTCAGGTAAAATAAAATTTGACAATAAAGGATATGCAACTAATAAATTTCCTTTATGGGTAAAACCTGATTCATTGGTTTCTGTCTCTGATGTAATGAAGATGATGCGTGATCATTTTGAAGGTACTCCATTAGATATGACAAAAGATATTGGTGCAGGTCCCTTCAAATTACCTTATCGCTGGAGACCACTCGAATGGGAAGTGGATTCTGTTATGTACTGTAATGAAAGAGCAGTTTCTACTCAGCAGACAGGTTTTTCATTTGTAGCTCAAAGCAGATCAAATCTTCCGGATCCAATAGGCGGAATTCTTTGGTTTGGTGTTGATGATACTTATAGCACATGCTATGTGCCAATGTATTGCGGAATTACCAGTGTGCCCGATTCTTATAAGGCCGGCAACGGGGATTTGCTTACTTATTCCGAAACATCTGCTTTCTGGGCATTCAACCTTGTTTCAAATTTTGCTTATTTAAGATACGACAGCATGATAAAAGATGTAATTAAAGTTCAGTCAGAGC
>JAGODU010000062.1 GCA_017998095.1 Prolixibacteraceae bacterium
ATATACAGGTGCAAATTCAAGGTGTGTAAAGTATCTTGGACTTGCATACCTGAGGGGAGATACTTTGAATCCAAAAAGAAATTCGGTTGTTGAAGGTGATAAGATGGTAATAGGGAATTCCATACCCGACTTTACATTCAACTGGCTTAACAATTTTGAATATAAAAATTTCTATTGCGAAATGCTATGGTACGGAGCAATAGGTGTCGATAAATATAATGCTACAAAAGCTTCTACTTTCATTACCGGACTTAATTCAGAAGTAAGAAATATTGTAATGGATACATTGAAATACCACACAACAAATATTTTCTATGAAAGCTCTTACTTTGTTGAGGATGCAAGCTTCGTCAGACTTAAAACATTAAGCTTTACTTATTCCCAGCCTAAGAAGATAGCTTCAAAAATTAGTATGGAATATACTTTAAGCTTTGAAAACCTTATTACAATAACCCGGTATTCCGGTTATGACCCAGAGGCTTCAATATATACAGATAACAATTTCACGGATAATGCAATAGATAAAGGAGCTTACCCCAATCCAAGAGGTGTTTTCTTAGGCATTAACATGACTTTTTAAAATAATGGCAATGAAGAAATATATCACAATATTATCCTTTTTACTTCTCTTCTCCTGCGAAGACGAATTTTATAAAGATGTAAACAAGTATCTGGCAATTGATACTGAAGAAGAAAAGGTTGAAATGATGAACGGTATTTATTCAAACCTTGTTAAGGTTCATAACTACAACTATTTTAGTTTAACCGGCAGAGCCGATGATTTAAATCAATACATCAGCTATATGTTCTATCTGGAAGATGGTCGTATCAATTGCGGTGCTTCAGCCAGCAATCAAATCGATTATACTGATATCGCCTCTGAAAAATATTCCTTTTTATACACTGCTATCATTAATATTAATACCCTCCTTGAAACTTTAAAAGAACCTGAGGATAAGTATCTGCTCGGGGAACTTCATTTCTTAAGGGCTTACTGTTATTTAAAACTCGCAAGGCTTTTCGGCACTCCTCCATTGGTAAAGGATACTGATGTAAGTTATACACTTGAAAAACCTACACATCAGGAAATGTTTCAGTTTATTGAAGAAGAATTGCTTAATGCAATAGAACTTCTGCCGGAAACTTATACTGAGGCTAGGGTTTCGGGAGAAACCCCCCATAAAGGAACTGCCAAAGCCTTGCTGGCAGAAGTTTATCTTTCTATGGCCGGATTTCCTTTATATGATACAGGTAAGTATGCAGAAGCAGCCCGATTAGCAGGTGAAGTAATTGAAAGAGCCGACTACTATAACTTTGCCCTTCTTGATGATTTCGCTTCCCTATGGAAAGAAGATTACAAACACAATAAGGAAAATCTATTCGGACTGTTCTTTAAAGGCAATGAAGATAATGAAATGAATAATATTGCAAATTATATGTTGAGCTATAACATGGAAGGGGAATGGGCAAGTATGAATTTAGAAAGTAGTTATAATCCCGAAATCAAATTCTATGTCGACTTTCCGTTAAACTACAGGAAAGAACAAACCTTTGTCATTGGCACATATGGTGCAAAATATTACAATACAATGGATACA
The DNA here is from genome assembly GCA_017998095.1 of Prolixibacteraceae bacterium. The sequence continues at coordinate 1,599 of JAGODU010000062.1, forward strand.
TCATTTTACGTGATGCAATTTTCACCCTTTGACCCGATAAAAGAACCCTGTGAATTTATACGTGGTGCTGTATATAAAAAGTGGATTGATATTACTAATGAAAAGTACGATCCCGGAAATTTTGCTGAAAAATATTCTGTATATTCTGCCCTTTCAGAAGTAACCCTTTACTTGTTACGCTATGCACATACTCTACTTACCTATGCCGAGGCGAAAGCACGCTCCGGCAATCTTGATGCATCTGCTTATGAAATGATCAACAGGATAAGGAGGCGCGCCAATCATCTCGATATTTATTCTCCTTCAGTATTTGATCTTACACCCGGCCTTTCTGCTGAGCAATTTGCTGATTCAGTTGTAAAGGAACGCTCCTGGGAACTGGCAGGTGAACCCGATGGAAGATGGTTTGATATTATCAGATTAAACCTTAAGGATCAACTACCTTCAATGAGTTATAGTTTCGACTTCCCAAATAAGGCAACATCTGCCAGTGTTACTGATGAATGGTATTTTTACCCTATTCCTGAACAAGATCGCTTTTTAAACCCTAATTTCAAATAGTCATGAAAAAATATATACATCACAATATTGTTGTTGCAATTATCATGTTAACTGTAATATTTGTCAGGACATCATTTGCACAGGAAAATTTGCAATTAAGTATTGGAGAAGGCATTTCTGCCTCTCTGCCGGAACTTGTCGATATCAAGAGCGTAAACACTTCCCTGAAGCTTGATTCGATCTATGAAGATTTGAATATCGGATACAAAACCATTAAAAGAAAATGGCTTTTCAATTATGACAATAACAATTTGACTACTAAAGAGCACCTGTACTATTCTGATGATTACAGCAACCCATTAAACCTACGGGAAGAATGGTTCTACAATGAAAGAGGACAAGTAGTTAAATATCAGGAGAGAGATGTCCTTACGACCTTGTCGGACAGCTTATTTGTTAAAGTTCTCCAGGAAAATACTTATGCAGGCGATAATATCATACTAATAAAAAGTAAAACAGTGAGCAGAGCAAGTGCAGGAGGTAATTATGTAAACGGAGAACTTGTATTGCATTATTCAATTGAGTACCATGAAACATTTATCAGAAATTTATATAACACAGAGGGTAACTTATATCTGGCTTATAAAGAACCAACTAAAGATTCAATTTTTTACTATTACTATGACGCTGACCATCTAAGGTTAAGAATTGAAAAGATTAATAGTAATAACCAACTATATGTTGAACAATTTGAATACACAGAATCAAATACGATGAAACATATTTCAAAAAAATATGACCGTTTCTATAACACAACAGATGTTTCTGATATAGAAAAAAAAGTTTTATCCTCGGAATATGTATATGATTATGAACTTAATGATTATGGGAAACCCAATAAAATAACAGTAACAGCAAATAACTATGGATTTTCAAACTATGATTCCCAGACTTTCTTTGAATACAATGAAAATGGTCAGCCTGTATTGATTTCTATTTACTTCTGGGGCACTCAGAACTCATCGAAAAGTGAATGGTATGAACAGGCCAGACTTGTTTATAAATACAACGATGATGGCAATATCTCCAGCTACCAGATGTCCATTTATGATGCCCGCCTACATGGATGGGTAATAGGCGAGCAAAAGACATACTTCTACAGTTCTTTGAAAAGTACAACATCTAAGATCGAAACCTCTAATGTTGATGTTTGCATATACCCCAACCCCGTAAATGAAACTATTTATCTGTCGGGCACAATATGCAATGACTCGAAATTCATTATTCATGATTACTCTGGAAAGAGTGTTTCCGAAGGAGAAATGACCGGGAACTCAATTAATGTGAGCAATCTCAGAAAAGGCCTTTACCTGATTAATATTTATAATGACAAAGCCCGAACTGTAAAAAGGTTTATAAAGGAATAGATATACTTATATTCCATTTCCCCATTACTCATAAAGAAATCAGGTGATTATTCAATTTATTCTGAATTAATTAATAGAATTATACCCTCAATTTTATTAATTAATCATTTGGAATTAGTTACCTGATTAGCTAACTTTGCTATGGAAATAAACAAAATCAGAGAAGTATTTTTTTATAAAAATTACTTTCTGGACTTCTTCGATACTTTAACCTCAGATGTTAAAACAAAACTAAACTGGACGTTAAGACTAATTGAAACAACAGAAAGAGTACCGATAAAATACTTCAAGTATTTGGAAAGTTCAACTGGAATATACGAGATCAGAGTAGAGTTCGGAAGTAATATTTATAGAGTATTTTCTTTTTTTGATGAAGGGAAACTCATAATTCTGATTAACGGATTTAAGAAGAAATCGAACAAGACTCCCAGGAGTGAAATTGCAATGGCAGAAAAAATAAAAAAAGAATATTTCAATGAAAAATCAAACAACCAATAACCTCAAATCACTCTCTGACCATCTGGATGAGCAATATGGTAAAAGAGGTACTCCTGAAAGAGAAGAATTTGAAGAAGGATTTGAATCTTTCAAAATTGGAGTTATGCTTCAGGAACTCCGTAAAGAACATGGTATGACTCAGGAACAGCTTGCCCAGAAATGCGGGACAACAAAAACATACATTTCAAGAATTGAAAATGATTCTTCTGATATCAGACTTACTACAATAATGAGAATCATTCGTCAGGGTTTTGGGATGAAACTTAAACTTACAGTTGAGCCCTGACCTTTACAAATTCTTCTTACCGTAAAAGATTTTATTCCTTACTTCTCTTAAAATCCTTTTATGAAGTACTGACTCATGCTTCAGAAGAAATTCTTTTACTATACCCGACTCCCTTTTTGCCAGCTCCCTCAGTGCCCACGAAACAGCTTTAACAACCATATCATGATAATCTTCCTTCACCATTTCACATATCATCAGTGTTCTAATGGAATCGCCCAACCCTCCATGTGCTTTCTGGTTAAGCGGTATTGTTGATACAACTCCCAACCTCCTCTGCCAGTAATCTTTATCCCTGATCAATTCAATAATATCTTCATCATCGAGAATGCCAAGTCTCCAGGCATTTCCATGTACATATACACCGTAACAATCAACACTTGCCCAGTTATCAAGCCCCTTGTTAAAATATTTAATATCAGCTTTTGTTGCTTCTATTAATAATTGTTTATCACTTCTCAGGAAATCGCATGCTATCATGAAACATTCTATTATTCCACTGTCGGACAGCTCTTTTGCTATTTCAATCTTTCCCCTTGAAGTGAGTCCCTTCGCTTTTTTCATCAATTCTTTTACTATTCTCTTTTCATCAACTCCCTGTAATCCGGCAACTTTCAGGGCAGTTGGTATCATCGTTTCATTGAACTTTATCCTTGAAGGATCTCCCGAATCGAGCACGTCCTGAATTGTTTCTTTAACTAAATAAGTCATTTAATCATGTTTTATATTTTGTTAATTTATTAACTTTAAGCAACCTTTTTAAACCTTAATTCATCTAAGGGTATTATATCATACTAAATCACTATCCTATGAAAAATTTTCATACTCTTTCAAATTTAAAAAGAATATCAGTGCTTTTACTAGCTATAAGCATGAATTTCTTTTCATCAATTGCATTTGCCCAGGAAGAAGAAACAGAAGATAAGACTATTTCTCCATTCTTTTACGTAGAATCTTCAGATTCAACCGTTGATCAGCTACCTCTCAAATCGACCAAAGTAAATGTCGATATAAGTGGCGTCATTGCTGATGTTACTATTCTTCAAAGCTATTCTAATGTCGGCTCCAAAACCATTGAAGCTAAATACATTTTCCCGATGTCGACCAAAGCAGCTGTTTACAAGCTCCGTATGATAATAGGCGACAGGATAATGACTGCTGTGGTAAAAGAAAAAGAGCAGGCACAGGAAGAATATGAAGAAGCTATTCAACAAGGACACACTGCCACCCTTCTCGAACAGGAGCGCCCCAATGTTATGCAGATGAAAGTCGGCAATATCCTGCCCGGCGACAATATTGACATAGAACTGAGATACACTGAACTTATTACCCCCGTAAATGGTGTTTATGAATTTGTGTATCCAACAGTTGTTGGTCCCCGCTATTTCGGACCTTCATCCGATCCTTCCGACAGTACCTGGGTTGAAATACCATACACCCACGAGGGAGAACCACCAATGAATACTTTCGATATTAATGTTTCTATAAACGGAGGCATGCCGGTAAAGGCCGTCAGTTGCCCTTCACATGAACCTGTAGATATAGAGTATCTCAGTGAAACCGCTGTTAAGGTTGGCTTGCGGGAAGGTGATTCACTTTCGGGAAACAAAGACTTTATCCTTGATTACGTACTCAGCGGCGATAAGAATGAAGCCGGGGTATTGCTTTACGAAGGTGAAGATGAAAACTTCTTCCTTTCTATGATACAGCCTCCAAAGAATCCTGAGCCAAATGATGTCAACTATCGTGAATATATTTTCATCGTTGATGTTTCAGGCTCAATGTTCGGCTTTCCTCTTGAAATATCAAAGTCGCTTATAACTAATGTGATAAACAGTTTGAATCCACTTGAAAAGTTCAATATAATTTGTTTTTCCGGAGGGTCTTCATTTCTGTTTGATGAGTCAAAATATGCAACACCTGAAAATAAAGAATCCGCAAATACATTCCTGACATCATTAAGCGGAGGAGGAGGCACTAACCTTCTGCCGGCTCTTCAGTCTGCTCTTTCCTATCCCACTGATGATGAATTTTCAAGAATATTTGTAATTGCTACCGACGGATACGTAACAGTTGAAAAGGACGCTTTCGACCTTATTCGTAACAATCTCAATAAGGCAAACTTCTTTGCATTCGGGATAGGCACTGCAGTCAACCGCTTTATAATTGAAGGAATGGCCCATGCAGGTATGGGTGAAGCCTTTGTAGTTTAAAAACAAGCAGAAGCAGCTGCCGATGCCGAACTCTTCAGAAACTATATTGAAAACCCTGTGCTTACCGGAATCAAAGCTTCATTTAACAACTTCGATGTATATGACGTTGAACCGGTTGCAATCCCCGATGTCTTTGCAGAAAGACCAATAATTATTTATGGAAAATGGAAGTCCCCATTGCAGGGATCAATCAAACTGGACGGTATTTCAGGGAAGAATATACCTTACAGCAAAACTCTGAATATGAATGACTATACCCCATCTGATGAAAATAAAGCTTTAAGGTATTTATGGGCAAGATACAGACTCCGGATGCTCAGCGATTATAATAACTCCACTTTCTATTCAGATAAGGAACAATTAAAAACTGAAATCACTGACTTAGGATTGAAATATAATCTTCTCACAGAATATACCTCTTTCATTGCTATCGACTCTTTAATCAGGAATGTTGACGGGCAGCTCACAACAGTGGTAGTACCAAATCCAATGCCTGAAGGAGTTTCAGACCTTGCTGTAGGTGATTATACAGGTAATAAGATTGCTACTGCAAATTACTCACTGGAATTGTTAAACAATACCGGAACAAACAGCTTAACTAAAATAGTTAAAGCATATCCCAATCCTTTCATTTCAAACTTGTCATTCATAATTCAAATTGCAGGTGAAGATTGTTATAAAACAAAAGAAGTTGAGATTTATAACAGCATCGGACAACTTGTCAACAAGATTGATGTCACCTCACTTTCTTCTTCAGTCAATTATCTGACTATACCTGAAAGTGAATTTAAAGGACAAAAAGGAATTTTCTGTTTAGTATTTAAAATTGACAGCAAAGAATACGGAAGTATTAAAGTCAACAGGAAATAAAGCCGTATTAACACTATTCAAATTATAGTTTGAACCATACCAAATTCGTACCAGATTCGTACCAAATACCATAAGAGGGGTTGCCTTATGGTATTTGGGTCGAATGAGTTACTTATCTAGTACGGTTAAGGAGTATATGGTATAATCTCATTTGTTTTAATCTTTTTTATCATGAAATTGCATAAATAAATACTGATCTGTATTATGAAAGCAATTGTTAAAGTTAAGCCTGAAAGAGGCATTTGGATGGAAGAAGTTCCTGTTCCAAAACCGGGAGTAAATGAAGTTCTTTTAAAAATAAGGAAGTCGGCTATATGTGGTACCGACCTTCACATATTCAAATGGGATGAGTGGGCACGTCAGACTATCAATACCCCATTGATTATAGGACATGAGTATGTAGGTGAAATAGTGGAACTTGGCTCTGAAGTTACCCAGTATAATATAGGCGACCGTGTAACTGCTGAAGGTCATATTGCATGCGGGCATTGCAGAAACTGCAGAAGAGGCCGCCAGCATATCTGCGATCACACAGTGGGAATTGGTGTTAATCGTGATGGAGGATTTGCTGAATTTGTTGCTGTTCCCGTTAGCAACGTTCTTAAAATAGACAGCCGCATTCCGGATGAAATAGTTTCTATAATGGACCCTCTGGGTAATGCCTGCCACACAGCTCTTTCATTTCCTCTTATTGGTGAGGATGTTATGATTACAGGAATCGGAGGGCCTATTGGAGCAATGGCAACAGCTATCTGTAAATTTGTTGGTGCACGAAATGTTATGGGCACTGACTTAAGTCCCTACAGGCGTGAACTGGCAAGGAAGATGGGAGCCGATGAAGTAATTGATCCTCTTACCGATTCTATTGATGAAGCAATAAAGAGGATGGGCATGGTTTCAGGCTTTGATATAGGTCTCGAATGCTCAGGCTCTCCTGTTGCTTTCAACGATATGGTAAATCACATGTACAATGGCGGGAAAATTTCTCTTTTGGGCATCCTCCCATCAAATACTACAATCAACTGGAATAAAGTTATTTTCAAAGGACTCACTTTAAAAGGTATATATGGTCGTGAAATGTTTGAAACATGGTATCACATGGAGATGATGCTGACACGTGGTCTAAACATTACACCTGTTATTACTCACCGCCTTAAGGCCGATGATTTTGAAGAAGGATTCCGAATAATGGAAGAGGGCAATTGCGGAAAGGTAATACTCGATTGGGAGTAGTAATAAAAAAATATAATTCTTTTTAATCGAAAAATTGAGCACAGTGCTCAGAATTAATTATAATAATTTAATTTTGAAGCACTCATTTATCAATTATGAAGCGATTAAAAGACATAATTTTTTATAGTATTTCTTTAATTGTCTTTGCTATTGCTGTTTTTTGGATTGTAGGAGAAGGGCATGTACTTGAAATATACAACGGAGTAATATCGCATAAGGGTGATTCTTCTCCATGGCTTACTTTCGTTGCTTCAATCAGTCAGAACTTCACTCATCCTCTGGCCTTGCTGCTACTTCAGATAATTGTCATTCTTATTGTATCCAGACTCTTTGCTGTAATTTTTGTAAAAATCGGACAGCCAACTGTCATTGGGGAAATTGTTGCAGGCATATTGCTTGGTCCGTCATTGTTGGGACTATTATTCCCGGAGGTATCTTCATTTCTTTTCCCCGTTGAATCGCTTGGAAACCTAAATGTACTAAGTCAGATTGGTTTAATACTCTTCATGTTTATTGTAGGAATGGAGCTTGATTTCAATGTTCTTAAAAACAGAGCTAAAGAAACAATAGTTATCAGTCAGTTCAGCATTATTGTTCCCTTTGCTCTTGGAATGTTGCTGGCTTATATAATCTATACTTCATTTGCTCCAAGGGGAGTAGCTTTTCTTCCATTCAGTTTGTTTATCGGGATTTCGATGAGCATTACTGCTTTCCCTGTTCTGGCAAGGATAGTAAGAGAAAGGGGAATACACAACAAGAGGGTCGGAACAATTGTAATCAGTTGTGCTGCTGTAAATGACATTGTAGGATGGTGCCTTCTTGCAGCAGTAATTGCAATTACAAAAGCCGGGTCATTTGTAAGCTCCATCTATGTTATTTTGCTTTCTGTTGCCTATGTTCTGATAATGATAATGGTAGTAAGACCATTTCTAAAAAGGATTGGAGAAGTACATTCGACTCGAGAGAACCTTACCAAGTCAGTAGTTGCAATATTTTTTCTTACTCTCATTGTTTCATCAGTAGCAACTGAAGTAATAGGTATTCATGCCCTTTTCGGAGCTTTTATGGCAGGTACTATCATGCCTGATAATCCTAAGTTCAGGAACGTATTTGTTGAAAAAGTAGAAGATATTTCGCTGGTACTGCTTCTTCCTTTATTCTTTGTATTCACAGGTCTGAGAACACAAATAGGATTGATAAACGACATTAACCTTTGGAAAGTAACCGGACTGATTGTATTAATTGCAATAGCCGGCAAATTTGTTGGCAGTGCTTTTGCTGCAAGGTATGTCAAGCTAAGCTGGAAAGACAGTCTGACAATTGGATCACTGATGAATACCAGGGGATTGATGGAACTTGTGGTTTTAAATATCGGTTATGAACTTGGAGTACTGACACCGGAAATATTTGCCATGATGGTAATAATGGCATTGCTGACTACTTTCATGACCGGACCGACTCTTGATCTTATTAACAAGATTTTCAAAGACAAAAAGGAAATAGTAAGGGAAAGGATTGTAACTCCTGAAAAATATAAAGTGCTGATTTCGTTTGGAAACCCGGAAAGGGGTAGGCACTTGTTAAGGTTTGCCGATTCACTGACTAAAAGCACGCAGGAAGAAAGTTCAATTACTGCTTTGCATCTCTCATCAACAAATGATGTCAGCAACTTTAACATTGAAGAATACGAAAGTGACAGTTTCAGTCCAATCATTGAAGAGGCAACGCAGGTAAAGAGAAAAATAACTACCATGTTTAAGGTTTCAAATGATATAACCGACGATATTATTGAAACCGCCAACATAGGTAAATATGATTTGCTGCTTATTGGTCCGGGACAATCAATTTATGAAGGCACTCTGCTTGGAAAGATATTGGGATTCACTACCAAAATATTCAATCCCGACAGGTTATTCAATACGGTGACAGGTAAAGAAAAACTATTTCAGACGTCTCCCTTTGATGATAAAATAAGGTTGATATTAGCAAGGTGTACTACTCCGGTTGGAATTTTAATTGAAGAAGATGTATCTCCTTTAAAAAGCATTATCGTTGCCATAAATTCAAAAGAAGAACTCTTTTTGCTGAAATATGCTGAAAAGTTTGCAATGAATGTTGGCTCAAAGGTTTACGTCCTTCCATTAGTATCTTCTCTTTCATCTAACAATGAATTTGTTGAAGCTGTTGAGCACTCAAAGAGTGTTGACCAGGATAACTTTATAGTTCTGAGCGAACAAAATAAAGATGACGAACTTATATCAAAATCAGATCTTATCATTATAAGCATGAATAACTGGATTAAGCTTTCAAACCTTAAAAAGTCGTGGATTAAAAAGATACCTTCAATCTTTATAGTGAAGAATTAACTTCATTCACCACATTTCTCGTTGTATTCCCTTATAATCTTTTCAAGATTACCATACTCATAGCCCTTTTCTTTATTTGCTATTTTATTTGCTATTTCAGGGCAATCGGAAAGGAATTTGCTCATGTTTTTACTAAAGTTGAGCAGGTAGCCAAATGAATTGAAGTTTTCAATTTTCTTGCCATCCTTTGAGCCAAGCCATACTTCTTTCAACTCTTCTTCGCTGAAGGAAAGGTCAATCTTTGAATTCCAGATGTCATCTTCATCAATTTTTATCCTTTCCTTATCATCAAAATAAGATTTGAAGAATTTGACTTTCCCATCGACTGTTTTTAGAAGGAAGCTGTATTTCATGGTTGTATATTCCGGAGAATATTTCATGGTTTCATAAACACGGTCAGCAACTTTATAGCCTTTTATGTCCTTAGGTTTATATTTTGCTGAGGGCTTTTCGGCATTAGGAGAATCGAAGAAGAACACTTTACCCTGGTTTGAAATTTTGTTTTTCAACATCAGGTAACCCTGAATAGTGTCATTTGACTTGGTTATAATATAACCCGGATAAATTGTCCACAGCTTAATTGGTTCATTGTTGCCCTGACTGAATAAGACAGAAGGCAACATCAGCATTATTGCAAGGAATGAAGAGAATAACTTTTTCATAATCAGAGTTTTTGTACTATTAAAGGTATGAAAACTCAAAGGAAATATAAATACTAAAGGAAATTTTTATCAAGGAAGGCCTGAAACTTTTCTTTATACTGTTCGCTGACAGGTATATATTCTTTTCCGAAGACAATACGGCTGCGGTCAATAACTTCAATTTTACTAAGGTTAACGATAAAAGAGCGGTGTATCCTCATAAAAGTATCCTCAGGAAGCTTTTGTTCTATTGCCCTTAAAGAATTCAGTGACATTATTGGTTTAGGTTCATTGGAACAGTAAACCTTTATATAATCTTTCAGCCCTTCAATGTAAAGGATATTGTTAAAGCTGATCTTGCGGATTTTATATTCTGATTTCAGGAAGAGGAAGTCATTATTAGATTCCACTGCTGTAGATGAATTGCTTTCAAGTTCAAACAGTCTGTAAGCTTTTTGTACAGCTTTCAGGAACTCATCATAGCCGAAAGGTTTAAGCAGATAATCGGTGGCATTAAGTTTAAAGCCTTCGATAGCGTATTGCGGATAAGCAGTAGTGAATATTATTTTGGGTCCTTCATTTATAATTTTCACTAACTCTGTACCTTTTAAATCGGGCATTTGAATATCGACAAGCAGGAGGTCTGCCCCTTCATTGTTAAAATAATCCAGTGCATCGAGTGGATTGTCAAAACTGGCTGTAAGCTCAAGGAAAGGAGTCTTCTTAATGTAATCAGTAAGAAGAGCAAGTGCAAGAGGTTCATCGTCAATTGCTATGGTCCTGAGCTTCATTGGTTAGCTTTTATTTATTTCAATATTCAAAGTTACAATAAAAGAATTATCATTCTGAACAACAAGCATTTCATGTTTTTCAGGGAAGAGTAAAGACAACCTTTTTCTTACGTTTTCAAGTCCAATACCTGAGTGGGCAGAGTCAGAAGGTTGATTATCGCTTCCAATTGAATTCTCTGTTATAAAAATAAGCCTTCCTTGATTGATATCCATGCTTATTTTAATGAAAGATTTCCCTTTGTAACTAATACCATGTTTAAAAGCGTTTTCAATGAAAGGAATGAATAAAAGCGGAGGAATAGAAATATCATTATATGATTCCGGGAAAGACACTTCCAGATAAACCCTTGGATTTATTCTAAGCTTCATCAGAGCAATATAGTTGTTCATAAAATCAATTTCATTGCTAAGCATTGTTTCTCCGTGTTCAGAATCATAAAGCAGATATCTCATAAGCTTGGAAAGCTTAAGGATAGACTCTTGAGCTGCAGGAGTATCGAAAGTAGTAAGAGAATAAATATTATTCAGGGTATTGAAAAAAAAGTGCGGACTGATTTGGTTTTTCAGAAAGGCAAGTTCAGAATGAAGTTTTTCCTTTTCCAGTTCCTTGCGTTTTTGCTCGTTATACCGGTGTTTATCCATATATGATAATCCAAGAGCAAAACCTGAAATAAGGATAGAGGTAAAGGAAAAGTTCATTATTCTGAAAGCTTCCATGAATGGTCTGGGCTTCATACTTTCAGGGCTCATTTCTTTCATCATTTCCTGAAACTGAGGTCCCCTGCTTAAGCCAATATAATAACTCCTGCCAACAAAGTATAAGATCCAGTACAAAGCAATTATCAGAAAAACAGTTGCAACAAAATACCAGACCTTTTTATTTCTGAAATATAGTCTTGGAACAAGATAAAGATAACCTACATAAAAGATAATTCCATAGGTTATAGTGTTAGTATAAAAATGGAATAGTCCTCGAGTATCTTCAACACCAATAAGTCTGAAGATATACTGTGGAAAAATCAATATAACTGCCCATCCTGTAAGATGTATCAGGATTTTTAATTTATTATCAGTTAAAATTGACTTTTTCATTTTCTTTATCTTATCCAAATTTAGTTAATTATTCATATCTCAGGGCATCGATAGGATTCAAAGCAGCCGCTTTACGTGCAGGGTACCAACCGAAGAATACGCCAATAGCAGTACATACAGCAAAAGCAAGGACAACAGATTGAGTCATGACTACTGTAGGCCAACCCATTATAGATCCAACCACATTACTTATCAGAAAGCCAAATACTATTCCTATTATTCCGCCTAAGACGCTTAACATTGTTGACTCAATAAGGAACTGCATAAGGATATCTCTTCCTTTTCCTCCAATTGACATTCTAAGACCTATTTCCCTTGTTCTTTCAGTAACAGACACATACATGATGTTCATAATTCCAATACCCCCAACAAGCAATGATATTCCTGAGATTGCACCAAGCAAGGCAGTTAAGATATTACTGATTGAAGAAAATGTCTGAACCAATTCTGACTGCGACATAATTCTAAAGTCGTCCTCGTCTCCATCTTTGATTTTATGGGCTCTTCGCAAAGCTGCAGTCATTTGCTCAATTGCTTTGTCGTTGAGTTCTTCGCTTACTGCTGAAGCAAATATTGAATTGATATGAGGTATAGCCAGTATTCTTTTCTGAACTGTAGTAAAAGGAGCAACAATAATATCATCCTGATCATTTCCCATACCGTTTTCCCCTTTATCAGCAATAATACCGATTACTTTAAGCGGGATATTGTTGAATCTGATAGTTTGTCCGATAGGATCAGAGCCATCGGTAAAAAGATTTTCAATTACTGTCTGACCAATAAGGCAAACCTTGGCATAAGTATCTATTTCATTTTGAGTAAAGCATCTGCCATCCTGGATATCATATTTCCTGATAGGGAAAAAATATTCATTGACTCCATATAATGAGGAAGGCCAGTTCAGATTACCATTTATAACCTGCCCGCTGGCTCTTACTTCAGGAGAAACGGCACTTATTGCATCACATTCTTTGGCAATAGCCTCAACGTCTGACAGTTTCATGTTACGGGCATTTGAGTTCCCCATTCTCACACCTCCTCTTTGTTCTGAACCGGGCATTGCAAATATCAGGTTAGTTCCCATTCCGGACATCTGGTCCTGAATACTTTTTTTCGAACCCTCTCCTATTGCAAGCATTGCAATGACAGAAGCAACACCTATTATTATTCCAAGCATGGTAAGGAAAGCTCTGAACTTGTTTCTCATCAGAGCACTCCATGCTATCTTTATTAAATTTCTGTAATTCATACTGTTCAAATTAGAATTCTTATTCTTCTATCGGCATTGACTTCAATATCTCTGAAGCAATATTATGATTCATCACTTCAGTTTCACTTATCACATGGCCGTCACGGAAAACGAGATTTCTTAAAGTAAGTTTTGCAATATCAGGCTCATGAGTAACAAATACTATCGTCTTTCCATTCTGATTAAGCTTCTGAAACAAATCCATAATCTCGTATGATGTTCTGGAATCGAGATTACCGGTAGCCTCGTCAGCAAGAATAACTACAGGGTCGTTTACCAGAGAGCGGGCAATGGCAACACGTTGCTGCTGACCACCTGAAAGCTGATTGGGAGTATGATGCATTCTGTCGGCAAGTCCAACTGCTTCGAGAGCATTGATAGCCCTTTCCTTTCTTTCCTTTGCCTTCACCCTTGAATTGTAAAACAAAGGCAGTTCAACATTTTCAAGAGCAGTGGTCCTTGCAAGCAGGTTGTATGACTGAAAAACAAAACCAAGCTTATTGTTTCTCAGTTCAGCCAGCTGGTTTTTATTCATTTCAGAGATGCTGATACCATCAAGTTTATAATCGCCTTCAGTAGGTTTATCAAGACAGCCGAGAATATTAAGCATTGTTGATTTCCCTGAACCGCTGGCTCCCATGATAGCAACAAAGTCGCCTTCCGTTATTTTCATTGACACTCCTTTGAGTGCATGAACAGTGACATCTCCCACATAGAAATTCTTCTTAAGATTTGTCACTTCTATTATTGCTTTTCTGTCTGCTGTCATTTTATCTTCTCCTTTGTCCCGGAGGGGTTGGCATAAACGGGCTTTGAGTAGCAGCTTTCTTCACTTCCTTATTTGTTTTCTTTGTAAGTGAAGTTACTATTTCATCACCTTCTTTAAGTCCGGATACGATTTCATAATTCAATCCGTCATTATCGCCTATTTCAATTTTCTGAGGGCGCATCATTTCACCGTTTTTAATCCATACAGTATTCCCGATTTCTGTACTCATTCCCTGACCTTTAAATGCTCCAAATCCTCCGGCAGGGAACTGTCCGCCACTAAATCCACCAAAGTTACCTGCCGGTTTTTTATTCTTCATTTCTTTAAAATCGGGTTTAGGAAAATCTTTTCCGTCGGGTTTAGGTATAGCTCCTGATTTAATCTTTGATTCCATATATTCCCACATGACCATTCTGTCGGGTGTAAAGCGTAAGGCTTTGCCAGGTACAACAAGAATATCGTTCTTTTCTTTCACAAATACAGTGATATTAGCTGTCATTCCCGGCATAAGAATCTTATCAGGATTTGGAGCATTAATAATAACTGTATATGTAACAACATTAGAGGTCAGTACAGGTTTCAATCTCACTTCAGACACAGCCCCTGAAAATGTTTTACCGGGGAAAGCGTCTACTTCGAATTCAACTCTTTGACCTTTCTTTACCTGTCCTATATCAGCTTCATCAATATTGGCTTCAACCTGCATTTGTGTTAAATCGTTGGCTATTGTAAAAAGAGTAGGTGTATTAAAGCTGGCTGCAACAGTCTGGCCTTCGTCAACAGCTCTGTCAAGTATAATCCCGTCGATAGGAGAATAAATTGTTGCATAGGAAAGATTGATCTTATTCCTTTCATGAGCTGATTTTGCATTATTAAGGTTTGAAATTGACTTTTTATAATTATACTGAGCAAGATCGTAGTCAGCCTGAGCTATAAGGTTCTTTTCCTTAAGAGCCTTATTTCTTTCAAAAGTTGATTTCTGATATTGAAGTTCTGCTTCAGCATTATCTACATTTGATTGACTTTGAATCATCTGAGCAAGCAATGGCTCGCGATCAAGCTCTGCAATTACTTGTCCTTTCTTTACTTCAGAATTGAAATCAACATATATTCTATCGATTTCTCCTGATACCTGAGTACCAACTTCAACTGTTTTAAGTGCTTCCAGAGTTCCCGTAGCAGTAATTGTATTGCTGATGTTTCCTTTGCCTACCTTGGCTGTCTCCAGAGCAAATTCTGCTTTGGCACTGCGGGCAGATATTGAAATGGCAACTGCTGCCACTATAACTGCAGCTGAAGCCAAAATTATGATTGTTCTTTTTTTCATTTTATATTTTTTTAATTTATTCAAGTGTAAGGGTTGTCCCCATATAAAAATCAAGAATCTTGTGGCTGAAAACAAGATTATATTTTGCCTGCAGCAACTTGCTTTCTGATGAAATGAGATTTGTTTTCTGCACAAGAAAATCAACTGAGTTTATCAATCCCTGATTAAATCTTTCCAAAGCAACATTATATGATTCAGTTACTGATTCATACTGATCAATTGATGCTTCATATTCAATACGTGCAGATTGAACATCACTACATACCTGTTCAATATTCTTTCTTAATTCATTTTGAGTATTAAGCTCATTAAGCTTTGCATCATCAATGCCAATCTTTGCAAGCTTAACAGAGTTCTTAGCCTGGTTTTTCTGATAGATAGGGATCGATAATGACAGCCCTAAAGAAGGACTGATATAACTACCCATCTGATCGAAATAACCTACAGAACTCTGGCTTGTGGCGTTTGTTCCTAAGCCGGCATTAAGAGTTATGCTTGGTAACATTCCTGCTTTTGCAATATCAATTTCAATCTGAGCATTTTTAGTATTTATTTCAGCATTTTTAATCTGAGGCTTAATCTTTTTGGCAATATTGAAAACTTCTTCTGAAGAAGAGATATTATTTTGACCAATTATCTTTTGGATATCAGGGTCAGCAATTTCAAAATCTTCAGTAACTGGAAGCTCCATCAGCTGCATAAGATTCACTTCTGCCATTCTTAATTGCTTTTCTGAATTAGCAAGAGTAAGCTTTTCAGTAGCCATTTGTGACTTTATCTGCAGATAATTCGACTTTGGAATAGCACCCAGATCCATTCTTTCTTTAGCCAGCGTCAGTTCCTGCTCTGTTGATTCAATTTGCTTTTTGGCATTGTTGACCTGCTCCTTGGCATAAAGAACCTGTAGGAAAGAATTCAGGATGTTAATCTCAACCGATTCTTTTACTGATTCAGCATTAAATCTGCCTGCCTCAAGACTAAGTTCACTTTGCTTCACTTCATTCTGAAGGCGGAAGCCGTTGAAGAGTGTCACATTAGATCCAACATTCAAATTCGTGCGGCTGTTTATGGAACCACCTCCGTATTCCTGACCTGTTTCTATCATGCTCTTACCCCATCCGAAGTTTTGAGAAACAGAAGCACTTACATTTGGCAACCTGTTTGATTTTGCCTGATCCAACTGTATTGCATTCCTGTCGTTGGTCAGAATTGCTTTTTTTATCTGCACATTGTTTTCAAGTGCATAATTCTTACAGTCATCGTAAGTCCAGCTTTCTTTCTGCGCCTTCACTTCAGTAAAAAGAGACGGAATGATTAAACATGTAAGAAAAAAACTATAAAACTTTGATTTCATTTTCTTTGATATTTATGATTGCAAATCTGACACAACTATATTAATAGGGAAAATAAAATCTGCAAACGCTACTTTTTTACCTCTGTTCTC
Organism: Prolixibacteraceae bacterium; assembly: GCA_017998095.1. The sequence continues at coordinate 18,303 of JAGODU010000062.1, forward strand.
CTGATTTTTAAGAATCAGGAATGAAATGTTATCATTAAATCATACCTGACAGCAAGATTATTTTGACATAATTCTTATATCAAAAAAGTAGTTATTTTTGCATAACACGATTTCATAAATATCATTGATGTACGAAAAGACTTTTTATCTCGAAGGGGTTGATCTTCTTGAATTTTATGGTGTTAATAACACTAAGCTGGAGCTTATAAAGTCATTCTTCCCTAAGCTTAAAATAATGGCACGGGGAGATATTGTCAAAGCCCGTGGCAGTGAAGAAGACATAGCAGGATTTGAGATTAAATTCAATGAGATACTGGATCAGTATCACGATTTTCATTCTTTGCCCGAAGCAACAATAATTCAGATTATCTCTGAAAAACAACAGGCTGATGGTACCATTCCTGAAAACTCAGATATACTTGTCTTTGGAGTCAGCGGCCGCCCTGTCAGGGCTCGTACTCCCAACCAAAGAAAACTGGTTGAAGAAACAGATAATAATGATCTTATCTTTGCACTTGGTCCTGCGGGTACCGGTAAAACTTATACTGCAATAGCTCTGGCAGTCAGGGCACTTAAAAACAGAGAAATTCGAAAAATAATACTTAGCCGTCCGGCTGTTGAAGCAGGTGAAAGACTTGGCTTTCTTCCGGGCGACCTTAAAGAAAAGATTGACCCCTACCTTCAGCCTTTATATGATGCACTTGGCGATATGATTCCTCAAAAGAAGCTTGAAGAGTTTATGAAGGACAAGGTCATTGAAATTGCTCCCCTTGCTTTCATGAGAGGAAGAACACTAAGCAATGCTTTTGTAATACTTGATGAAGCCCAAAACACAACAATTAACCAGCTTAAGATGTTTCTTACAAGGATGGGGTTGAATACGAAGTTCATTGTAACAGGCGATGAAACACAAATCGATCTTCCAAGAAGAAATGATTCGGGTCTTATACAAGCAATGCGGATATTAAAAGGCATAGATGGAATTTCAATTGTGAAGTTCGATCAGAATGATATAGTAAGGCATAAGCTCGTACGCGATATTGTTGCTGCGTATGAAAAACACCAGGCGGAGATGGATGCACGTCGCGAAGAGATGAGAAATGAAAAGAAAAATAATAACGAGTAATATAAATATATCTGAATATGAGTAACGCAATTGTTAAAACTGATTTCAATTTTCCCGGTCAAAAGAGTGTATATCATGGAAAAGTAAGAGATGTCTACGATATTAATGATGATTATCTCATAATGATTGTATCAGACAGAATCTCTGCCTTCGATGTTGTCCTTCCTAAAGGAATCCCTTATAAAGGACAGGTTCTCAATCAGATTGCATCTAAGTTTCTGGATGCTACTAGTGATATCTTACCTAACTGGAAGATAGCAACTCCCGATCCGATGGTTACTGTCGGACATAAATGTGAGCCTTTCAAAGTTGAAATGGTTATCAGGGGTTATCTAACCGGACACGCATGGCGCGAATATAAAGAAGGTAAACGAACTCTTTGCGGTAATACATTACCTGAAGGAATGAAAGAAAACCAGAAGTTCGGAATGCCTATTATAACTCCGACTACAAAGGCTTCTGTTGGTCACGATGAAGATATATCCAAAGAAGAAATAATTGCTCAGGGCATCGTATCAAAGGAAGATTACGAAATGCTTGAAAAATATACTCATGCTATCTTTCAGAGGGGAACTGAAATAGCTGAAAAAATGGGACTAATACTTGTAGATACAAAATATGAATTCGGAAAGAAAGACGGAAAGATTTATCTGATCGATGAAATCCATACTCCTGACTCTTCAAGGTATTTTTATCTCAAGGGATATGAAGAAAGATTTAAAAATAATGAACCTCAGAAGCAACTTTCCAAGGAGTTTGTCCGTCAATGGTTAATAGAAAACGGATTCCAGGGTAAAGAAGGCCAGTCAGTTCCTGAAATGAATGAAGAGTTCGTTAACAGCGTAAGCGAAAGATATATAGAATTATATGAAAATATAACAGGCGATAAGTTTGTTAAGGCAGATATCAACAATATTATGAAACGCATTGAAACAAACATCAATAATTTCATAAGTTCAAAACTATAAACATTTTATGAAACGATTTTTAATTTATTCAGTAATCCTCATTTCTACAGTTTTTGCTTCTTTCAGTTGTATTGATCTTGATGAAGAATATGAAGAAAACCTAAGGGAACAGGAGAAGTATTATGCCAAACTCCAGGAACAGTTTGGTAAAGACACTGTTATCATTGAGAAATATCTTGCCGACAGTAGTCTTACTGCCGTTAAAGATTCTTCCGGTATTTATTATATCATTGAAGCAGCTGGTGAAGAACTGCATCCCAATGACAACTCAGTTATCACTGTTTTATATAAAGGATGTCTTGTCGACGGAACTGTTTTTAGCCAGACTTATGATGATGTAGCCTATACAACAAATTTAAGAGGACTTATTTCAGGCTGGAGAATCGGAATCCCAAAAATAGGAGCAGGAGGAAAGATTAAACTTTTTGTACCATCATATTATGGTTATGGCGATGTAGAATGGGGAAGCGTTCCTGCAAATTCAGTCCTTATTTTTGATATTGAACTGCTTTCATTCTATTAAGCTTTATCATTTCAGAACAAAAAATTAAAAATCTATATAAAAAGAGCTGCAATTTCATTTTGCAGCTCTTTTTAATATTGACTAATACAAAATAAAATCCTAATTTGCATGTATGGTTTTATAGTTATTAAGAATATTAAAATGTTAAAAAAAAATATCTATGAAAAACTACAGGATTTTATTCGCTTTTATTTTTCTGTTTTTCTGTTTTTTAAAAACAGGAATATCCTCAGATGCTGTAAATAAAGAATCAAAAGTTACTGTTGCAAACTGGGGTAACGGAAAAGCTTATTTTTTCAAGGGAAATGAATATATACGCTTTGATATAAGTGCTGACAAGGCTGATCCCGGTTATCCGAAGAATATTGATTCAAAATCATGGAATGGATTACCATGGACTAACGGTGTTGATGCTGTAGTTAATTGGGGTAACGGAAAAGCATACTTCTTTAAGGGTAATGAATATCTACGCTGGGATATAACTACAGATAAAGCTGATCCCGGATATCCTAAGCATATTGATTCAAAATCATGGAATGGATTACCATGGACTGACGGTGTTGATGCTGTCGTTAATTGGGGTAACGGTAAAGCTTATTTCTTTAAAGGAAATGAATATGTACGCTGGGATATTAAGACCGACAAAGCTGATCCCGGATATCCAAAGCCTATTGATTCAAAATCATGGAATGGGTTACCCTGGACTAACGGTGTTGATGCTGTCGTTAATTGGGGAAACGGAAAAGCATACTTCTTTAAAGGTAATGAATATGTACGCTGGGATATAA
>JAGODU010000063.1 GCA_017998095.1 Prolixibacteraceae bacterium
TCGTACGGTATCGAATATCAAATAAAAGTGATAAAAGAAATTAAAGATTTTACTGTTCAGCTTCACGGAAATTATTCATTTACAAAGTCTTTGAATTACGGGGAAAGGTTATTCCTTGGAGATGGTTCATACGGTAAGCAATTGCCTTTCATTCCTGTTCATTCTGCAAATATGCTTGCTTCGGTTTCATATAAAGGCTTTTATATAAGATTTCAAAATAACTCTTACAGTGAAAGGTTTACTATGAACAGTAATCAAATCGGTATTGAAGATGATTCAGAAGATATAGGTGCAGGGACGGGAACCAGCAGGATGAACTGGTATTACCCTTATTTTATGAATAATATTTCAATGGGAAAGGAATTCAGGTTTGGCAACTATGGGTTATCTGTTGATTTTAAGATAAATAATCTTTTTAATGAAGAATACAGATCAGTATTGGGAAGATATATGCCCGGCAGGAATTATAATTTAATGTTGAAATTTTCATTTGACAAATGATGATGAGGAAACTGATATATATCTGTTTGATGGTTATTCTGAGCTCGTGCATGAATGATGAGCTGATATATGAGAATAACCGTTTGACGATCAGTGGAGATAACGATTTATATGAATATATCAATAATCAGCGGGGTTTGTTTATCGTTAATGAAGGCAACTTCATGTATGACAATGCATCCTTGTCATATTACATGATTGATTCAATGAAAATACTGAATGATGTATTTTCAAGAATAAACGGATTGCCTTTAGGAGATGTTGCTCAATCGATGGTGATAAGGAAGAATCTTGGTTATATACCTGTAAACAACAGTGGCAAGGTGTATGTGATTGATGTAAATACTTTTGAGTATGCCGGAAAAATAACAGGACTGGTATCTCCGCGTTATATTCATTTTATAAATGAAGACAAGGCATATATAACTGACTTGTATGCAAAATCGATAGCAATAGCAAATCCTCTGGAAATGACGTTAACAGGCTCAATAAGCGTTGACAATCATGAGGGCAGATTTTATCAGCATCCGACAGAACAAATGGTACAATGGGGTAATTATGTATTTGTAAACTGCTGGTCGTACGATAATAAGATACTTGTAATAGACTCACAGAAAGATGAAGTTATTGATTCAATTGAAGTTATTAGCCAGCCCAATTCAATGGTGATTGATAAAAACAATAAGATTTGGGTTCTTTCAGATGGAGGTGCGGAAGGAAATCCTTATGCTTATGAAAGATCAGGTTTAACAAAAATAGATGCTGAAACATTTGAAATAGAAAGGATATTCAAATTTAGTAAGGATGATAATCCAAGGTCTTTAACCTTAAATGGAGCAGGAGATACACTTTATTTTATTAATAAAGATGTATGGAGAATGTCTGTAAATTCAGCAGATATTCCCAATAAGCCTGTTCTAAAGAGCAATTATTCAGAATATTTTGTTGGAGGTTTTTATTCTGTATCCATTGACCCGATAACTTCAGAAATATATGTTTCTGATGCAGTTGATCATGTACAGCAGGGAACAGTTTACAGGTTCAGTCCACAAGGAGAGCCGGTTGATACGTTCAGGGTGGGGGTAACTCCGGGGAGTTTTTGCTTCAAATAGAAAAATATTAATTGTTATCCAGAGCAATATTCCATTTAGTTGGCAAAGGCTTTAATTCACCTGCTTTAAGAGTAAGATATAAAGTTTTGCTGTCTTTGATTTTATTACTTAAAGGGAAAGCCCCTGATATCTTCAGAGATCCGTTTGCATTGATGTTAAAATCATTAATTAGATCTTCGTAAAGGAGAATCCATTTCTTCCCCGACTTTGTATATAACTGCCACTTGAATTCAAATTGCTTATTATCAACATTCAGATTGTATTCATAAGGATTTCTTATGACAGTATTAAAAATCAATGAATCAGAAGTATATTTAAAATCAGGCTTGTCAAAAGTAAGATTGTAAAAACTGTGGAAGTTTTTAATTTCTTTTACGTAAAACTTAGATTTGTTGGTGATAAAAGTGTCATAATCTTTGAATTGAAGAGAATCGTTTGAAAATATTAAAACAGTTTCACCTGTCAATATCTCATCGTTATCGTAAAGATCAAATTGATTTCTGCGGTGTAAAGAAGAGTTTAAATTTGCAGTCCACTTGTTGTTGGAGTAGTATGCAAATAAAGAAGCCTTAGTCCATGAATCCTGAAATAAAACGGGGGTAGAGCCTGCATACTTTTTAATCATTTCAGCTTCCTTTTTGTTTCCCTTAAAAATTTTAAGAGCCTGAATGTTGTTTGCAGCAGGAGTGATAATTATAATCCTCAGGACTAATAGCAATACAAAATTTGCTATTCCGGCTATTTTAACCCATTTCTGCCACTTTTGATTTTCCAGCAAGAATTTATAGCTAAGAATAATCAAAGGAGGAAAGGCAACGAGAGTCCAGTGAGCTTCGAAGTCGCCCCCAAAGGTAGATAAGAAGAAAAAAACAAAGATTCCAATACCCGAATATTTCAATCCTTTTTCCCATTTACCGGAAGGTTTGGTTTTCAGCATAGCATAGAGAAAAAGCCACCCAAGTAGTGGTCCCGTAACAGCAAGTTCACTGAGAATATAATTTATCGTCACTGAAATATTGTATTCAGTTTTATGGCTATCGATCAGGTGATATCTTATTGAAGGGAATCCGTTATCTGCCTGCCAGGAGATATAAGGTAAAAGGTAAACTATTACCAGCAGGAATATAGCCCAGAAAGAAAATTTCTTAAACAAAGAGAGATTTGAAATCAGAATAAATAAAATGATTAAGACAGCATGATATTTTGAATAAACAGAAAGGGCAATAACCAGAGCAAGAATCAATACGTTTTGAAAACTACTCTTTTCAAGATATTTTTTGTAGTAGTAAAAGATAGCAATAGAAAGGAAAAATAGGGGAGAATCGGGAGTAGAAATAAAAGAATAAGGATGAATAAGAGCGGTAGAATAGATTAAAGTCCAGAATAAGACAGGGTCAGGAGAATATTTTTTAATAATTCTCCATAAAAAAAGAATTGAAAGGGATGAAAAAAGGATACTAAAAAACCTTACTCCTAATTCACCCGGGAAAATATTAGTACCAAGGGAAATAATCCATGAAATCATTGGAGGATGGTCAAAATAGCCCATTGCAGGGTGTTGCGAATATAGCCAGTAATAAGCTTCATCGAAATGAAGTTCCATGGTGCAGGCAGAAAAGATATTCAACGCAGTGAAGACTATCAGTCCTGTCAGGAAAATGTAGTTAGGTCTTTTAGAAATTATAAGTTCCTTAATCACAGTACAAAAATTTCAGTAAAACTAAGTAAAACCTTTCTCTTATTTTCATAATAAAATTATCTTTATGATTCTTAATTCGCAATATGAAAAAGAAAATAATTTATTTTTTACTGATATTACTGTTATCAGTGTCAGTTTCGGCTCAGAAATTCGAGTATGGAGTTGAATATGGAGGGCTGTTTGACAACCGTGAATTTCCTGGCGGTTACAGCAGGTCAGAGACAATTACGGGCAGCGGTATTGATTTTTCTGTTGGCACCAGTATTGATTCAATTCATAAATTCAGGGCAGGATTGAATTATTTTTATGAATTTGGAACAAAACTACTCGAAATAAGGCCTAACCCTATTTTGTATTATTCCGTTGAAAAAAATGGCCTTGGATTAAAGATAGGGGCATTTCTGAGAAACAAATCTTTTCAAATGCCTTTAGCCTTTATTTCAGAAAAGTATGCTTATTTCAACCCTGTTGTTGATGGAATATTGATATCATATAAGAAAAAAGACTTTTCAACAGGTATTTATATGGATTGGGTAAGCAGGATTGACTCGATAAGGAGGGAGCAATTTATGATTTGTTATAACGGAAATTACACTCCCGGCAACTTCATACTTGAAGGGTTTTGGTATCTTTATCACGACAGACCAAATCTGATGCGTTTACCGGGTGATCATATTATGGACTACACAGGAGCCAATTTGATGGTCGGGTATGATTTCAAGTCACTTTTACCATTAGATATTTTAACATTAAAAGGTGGAATACTTACTTCATTGTACAGAAACAGGGGTAATGGGCTTGATTTTGAGCTTGCAAATTCAGCATATTTTGATCTGCAAGCTGAATATAAATGGTTTGGATTACATTCTGTTTTAAACTTTGGTGAGCCGCACAAATTTTCGCATGGTGATGATTTCTATAGCAACACATCAAATTATGTAAGGACTGATGTGTATGTTACACCATTAAGATATAAAAATATAACAGGCAGGTTTACATGGAGCTTTCATGTAGCTAATTCAAAGTTGGAACATCAGCAGATATTTCTGCTTATGTATACCCTTAACCCCGTATAAATAAAGATTTAAGATGAAAAAAATTTTCACACTCTGGCTTCTATTCTTTTTTAGTTACTTTTCTTTTGCAGCCGAAACCTTACTGGAGGAAGTTAATGTTCCCGGAATTGTAAATCCCCAGAGTTTTTATATTAGTCCGGACGGTTTAAAAATGATAATTGTTGATTTGCCAAAGAAGGGAGTAATATCAGTAAAGCAAGCTATTAAGCCTTATCTTAACAGTCCGTGGGGAGCAGCAGATGAAATTTCTTCAATAAATAAACTGATAACTGAAAAGGTTAAGGCGGATGCTCCGTGTATAAGTTATGATGGTAAGTATTTGTATTTCTCCGCCAACTTTTCAGACAGTAAAGGCGGTATGGATATTTATTACTGTATGCTTGAAAACGGTAAGTGGTCTGCTCCGGTTAACATAGGAGGATTGATAAATACAGAAGAAAACGAAAGTTGCCCGTCTATATCAGGAAATAACAGGGAGTTTGTTTTCACAAGAAGTGTGAAGATTAAAAAGCTTGAAGAATATAATACCGGGGAAATATGGACTAGCAGTTTAGACAGTGCATCACTGAATTGGATACAACCTTCTAAATTAAATACTGAAATAAATCAGGGGGGAATATCATATCCAAAGATTTATGATGATAATAAGACTATCCTGTTTTCAAGAGTAATAGATGAAAAGGTAAGGTGGGAAATATGCTGGACTAAAAAGCTGGGAGATATTCACTGGTATCTGCCTGTTGAGATTGACACTGTTAACTCAAAAAACAGTGATATTTGCCCGGTATACTGTCATGCAGATAAATACATATATTTTCTTGTTAATGAGTCATCAGATAATCGTCCTGATAACAATATTTACAGGTTTAAACTTTTAAATCAATTTATTCCTGAGAAAACTATAACCATTAAAGGGAAGGTTATAAATAAAGAAAACAATAAACCTGTGGAGGCTAATATACTTGCTTTTGATCCATTGTTGTCCCGTATTAAGTTCTTTACAGTTTCTGATCAAAATACAGGAGAATGGAAGATGTTGCTAAACTCATCTGAAACACTGATGTTTCATGTGTGGCAGGATAATTATTCCCATAAGTATGAATTATTTAAACCCCCGGTGACAGATGAAAGTTTCAGCAAAGACTTTTACATATTTCCAAATACAGAGCTGGTTTTGAATATTTACGACAAAGAGGAGTACTGGCCTTTGGATGGATTGATAAGTGTCAGGGATGCTAATAGTAAAGATATTCCGATAAATGTTAAAACAATATTTCCGGGAAAGAAAAGTTTTATTCTTCCAATTGGAGTCGATTATGATATTTATGTCCAGATGGAAGACTATCAGACAGATAAGTTAAATCTGCCGCTTTCAAACATAGTGTTGTATGATAAGTTTGTCAGAGATATTGAATTGCAGCCCGAAAGAAGGGATGTTGAAATATATGTAACTGATGAGGACACTAAGAATCCGATAGATGCAGAAGTAGTTCTTATTGATTTTAAACGAAAAAAGAAAGTTTTACCTGATAAGGTGTCAGGGCACACAGGTTTATCGAAAATATCTTTAAGGGAAGGGGAGAAGTTTGATGTTGAAGTGAGGGGGCCTAAAGGATATACATTTAACCATGCCATTTTGGATTTGAAGGAAGCAAGAGAACTAAAGAGGTTGAATATTGAGCTGAAACCATTAAAAATAAAAGTAGCTATCAGATTGAATAATATCAACTTTGAGTTTAATTCAGCAGATTTGATAGAATCATCACACGAAGAATTAAACAGGGTAATTCAGCTTATCAAAGACAATCCTGAAATAAAAATCGAAATAATGGCTCATACTGATGATAAGGGAACAGACAAATACAATGATGTGCTGGCAGATAAAAGGGCAAAGTCGGTAGTTGATTATCTTGTTTCAAATGGTGCCGACGGGAACAGGCTTATTGCAAGGGGTTATGGAGAAAGCATGCCTTTAGTGCCCAATGATACAGAAGAGAACAGGGCAATCAACAGGAGAGTTGAGATGAAGATTCTTGATTATGAAGAAAGTATTATACCTGAATAATATCCAAACTATTTAAAAATTAGCCCAATGAAGAAAAGTCTTTTTATAATATTGTTTACACTCATTAATATTTACAGTTTTTCCCAGAATGAATTCAAATCTTTGTTTGAAAGTTTGTCGGTAAATGACAGATTCAGCAATATGGTAAATTTAAGGCATTATCAAAGTAAATATCCGGGTCATGCTGTTACCTATTATTTAATTGGAGACATATTGGAGAAATACATGACGGAAACTAATCCCTTATTCTTATTTGAATTTATAGAGATAAATTACAGAGACGCAATAACCAATTATAATCTGTGTAAGTATAAGCTGGATGAAAAACAAGCCAGGCAGGACCGTGAATTCTTTGGTAACATTGAAATAATTACGGATAACAAGAAAGTTAGCTTGCCCGACATCCTTTACGATTTGGAAGTCAGGCTGGACAGGACTGAGAAGTATTTCAACAATGCAAAGAAGTTACATGATAACTATTACCGATGCATAGAAAAATATAATGAAAGTCTGTTTAAATTCCGGGACATAATTGAACGCTTTCCTGATTATAAAGGGCTGCTTTTATTATCTGACGATAAACTTAGAAAGGAAGTAGAGTCGATAGCTTCAAATTTTGATTCATCACTTGTGTATTTTGATGTTTATAAGAAATCATGTTCTTATTTTCCTCACCTTATAAAAGTAAATGAATACAAACTGAATCCAATTACAACGTACAGGCTTGAAGGATTAGTAGAGGCAGATTTCACACGGCCGGTAGTAGAGTTGTGGAGTTTCAGAGAATGGGTAAATGAATTTTTAGGAATTCTTGATGGTGATATAAAGTATATCAGGAATGGGCTTTTTGAAAATGATAAAAAGCTTGACCAGCAAATAGAAAAGCTGAAAACAGAAAATAAATATGATGATGACTTGACATATTTTCTACCTGAAGTAAAGTTTAAAAATCTGATAGGGAAGTATGACTATTCTTCTTTATGCAATAAGTTGTTCGATTATAGAAGTGGTAAAGTTGAATATCTTGTAAAATCAAGGGCTGAAATCAATGATCCTGTTAATATAAGTGAAGATGTTTTAATCAACAGACTCCGTTATTATAAAGATCTTGCCTTTCATAAGGAGAGTCTGAACAAGGTGGCTGATTCGCTTAGGCAATCTGTAACCATTGATGATATTGGTAAAAACTTCGAATTCTTTGAAACCAAATACCGCGGACTCGATGGATTAAAAAGGTGGTGTGAAGTAGAAAAATACGATAATGATAAAATTTTCAGCAGAAATTTGTTGAATCTTAAGATATTTATAGATAAGGAAAAAGTGAAGAATGTTTATACAGACAGTACAACATTATGGAAAAAGAAAAATGTTGCAATGGGTGTACAATTTCCTGATCCTTTGACTTTAAGGAAGGATACATTAATAACAAGCCACTATGAATTGTTCAAAAAGAGATACCCTGTAATATCGGGATATGAAATTTCAAAAGACAGTTCGTTTAAATCCTTTACTTCACTTGTTGATAGAGATGGAAATATAAAATGGCTCAATTATCTTGATGTAAAGACAAAAGACACTATCAGGGAAATTACGCCGGTCTTTCAGAAGATACTGGATGACAGTACGATTTATGTAGTTAATTCGATTATTATCAGAAAATCAGGTATGGATACAAGAATGAACAGTATTACAGGATACAACTGGAATGGAAAAACTACAATTTCAAAAACTATTACCGGAACGGGATATCCTGAATATTTCTTCGCAGACGAGATAAATGAAAGTTTTCTTTTAGTGACTAAAGGAAATAATAAAGTAGATGATTATGATCTGATTGATACTATGACCATCAGTATGTGCGATTATAGTAGTAATAGGATATGGGAGAATAAATACTTAATAAAAGGGAGTTTTGTAAATATTGTATATACCAATTCAGAATTATTTGTGACATTAAACTGTAATTATTTAAAAGATGAATCAGGTGGATTTGGAGAATTTAAAGGCAATACAAAAAGTATAGTTTGTCTTCATCTGAGCAGGGAAGGTAAGATAAAAGCAGTTCACAAATATTCGGATGATAATGATTTGCAGTGTTACTTCAGTGAAAAAGTTACAAGTAATATTATTAATCTCCTGGGTGAAACAAAAGCAGAAGGTTCATTTGAAGGCGAACCACTTTACTTGTTGATAGATCCGGATGGTAAAATAGAATTCTCAACTAAAAAGGAGTTGTCATATAAAAGGCTGAAATAAAAGAACTTTAAAAAACACAAAGCTCTTCATATAGTCTTTGCACCGGTAATCCTATTACATTGAAATAAGAGCCTTCTATTTCTTCGACAGCGATATAGCCTATCCATTCCTGTATGCCATAAGCACCGGCTTTGTCAAAGGGTTTAAAGTTTGTGATATAAAAGTCTATTTCTTCATGGGTAAGCGCTTTAAATCGTACTTTAGTAATTGAGATGAAAGTGACTTTCTTATTTTTTGAAAAAATGCAAACACCTGTAGCAACCTTATGCCATTTACCTGATAAAGACTTAAGCATTTTATATGCTTCATCATAATCAGCAGGCTTGCCAAGTATTTCATCGTCAACAGAGACTATTGTGTCAGAAGTGATAATTAATTGATTTTCTAAAATTGCATCTTTATAAAAATCAGCCTTTTTTTCAGCAAGATATACGGGTACCTTTTCGTGAGGCATGTCATCAGGGAATGATTCGTCGATATCAGCGCTGCAAACATCAAATTTTAGTCCCAGTTCTTTTAATAATTCTCTTCTGCGAGGAGATTGAGATGCCAGAATAATCTTATAGTCTTTAAGATTTTCAAGTATCATATCAGTAAGATGATTGTTTGAATAGATCAGAATTATTCCATAGTCCGGCAGCTCTGAGCACTTGTTCAATCACATCTCTTACGCAACCCTCACCGCCATTTCTGTCAGAAATATATTTAGAAACTGATTTTATTTCGCTTACAGCATCAGCAGGACAGGTAGGAACGCCGGACAAGAGCATTAATTCATAATCAGGGATATCATCACCCATGAAAAGAATGTTTTCTGCCTTAAGATTATACACTGAAAGAAATTCATTATAGCAAACAGTTTTATTCTTTGCAGCAAGGTAAATATCCTTAATGCCAAGAATGTTGTATCTTTTTCTTATATTTTCATTCCTTGCCCCTGAAATAATAGCGATAGGATAGCCTTTAGAAATTGCAATTCTGATTGCATAACCATCTTTTACGTTAGCAGTACGCATTGGTTCTCCTGTTTCATCAAGAGGTGATAAATCGCGTGAAAGAACGCCGTCAACATCAAAAACAAATGCTTTTACATTTTGTAATTCTTCTTTAAAAAAGGCCATCAATATTCAGTTAAAAATGAAATTCAAAAATAATGAAAAAAAACAGGGCGCAAACTTGCGCCCTGTTTTTTAATCCATATTAAGATTTCTCACTTTTCGGACTTTCTCTTCGAGGTTGTTAACTGCCTTTTCAGCATTATCTATTTTCTCTTTCCTTTTTTGATATTCAACATCAGAAATTTTCTTACTTGCCTTTGCCTTTTCAAGTTTTTCCCTGGCAATTTTTATCTTTTCTCTGCCTTCATTTACTTTTGAATCACCTTTAACAGTTGAATCATTCAGTTCTTTAACTTTCGATTGTCGTTTCATCTTTGCTTGTTCAGCTCTGTTTTGCCCGAAATCTTTCCCCTGAAGGTTATCTTTATTTTTCCCGTAAGCATTTCCTTTCTCATCTTCCTCTTTTTTTCCTTCATTTTTTTCACCCTGCTTATCTTCATGTTTTTCAGGTTTACCTATACTGTCATGCTTTTCGGGCTTATATTTATCGTCATGTTTTTCCGGTTTATTTTTACCATCATGCTTTTCCTGCTTGTTATTACCATCATGCTTTTCCGGTTTCTTTAGATTGTCCGGCTTATCAGGAGCAGAAATCGAATCTTTTTTTTCCTTTTTTACTTTGTCTTTTTCCTGACTGTCAGGTTTATCTTTTACTTTATCCTTGTTGTCATCACCTTGCTTTTGTTTTTCAGGTTTACTTTTATCCTGAGGATCTTTTTTAATTTTATCCTTCATCTTTTCCTTTTTCATCAGGATTGAGTCTTTATCAGCAACTTTACCCTTGTCGGGATCATTATCTTCCTTAGATTCAATCTTGCCATTTCCTTTCAACTTATCTTTCATTGAACCGGTTTTATCCTCAGACTTTTTTGACGGATCATTACTTTGTTCTTTCTTCAGTTCACCTGATTTATCTTTTTTAAAAACAGTATCCTTTTGGTTAATACCATCTTTGTTTTTCTTTATTTTAGGAAGTTCCTTTTTTTCTTTAGCAACATCTTCTATTCCACCCTGACCATAAACAGGTGATTGCATAACTACTGAAAATGAAGCCATCAGTAAAATGCATATTAAAATTTTCAATTCTTTCATCTTGTGATTTTTTTAGTTTAAAGATCTTTCAATAAGGAATCAACTTCAGCAACAGAGCTTTCAATTTCAACCTTCATGCTTTCCATTTCATTTGAAAGAGAATCGTTGTATTGAATTTCAACAGCTTCCTTCTTAATCAATTCCTGATTTTCTTTAACTGCTTTATTGCTACAGGAGCATAGAATTATAGCAGTAAAAGTGAATAGATAAATTGTTTTTTTCATCTTGTTGATTATTTTATTTGTTGGTAATTATATTATTGAATAACTGTTATTTATAGTAATTATTGCATGTGTTAATTTCTTGAAAAGCTTAATTGAAAATGATTAACCTTTGTGCAAATTACAAAAAAAACAAATATATTGTCGCAATTTGAAAAATTCAGATGCTTTTTGTAATTCTTTACATACTGGCTCTATTAATCTCAGCAGTCCTGATTAGCCTTGTACCCTCAAAGACTAAAGGACACATTACAATAGCAGCGACAATATTAATGTCGGCAATTGCAATAATACCTTCTGTATCTGCTCTGAATGGCAATAATATGCAACTTTCTTTTAATGGTTCTTATCTGACGGGTGAGGTTCCTCTTGTTTTAGATTCTCTTTCAGCGTGGTTTATAATAGTGATATCTATAACATTTATTACTTCATCCATATATGGTGCCAAATACATGGAGGCATACAAGGAAAGGAAATCAAACCTTTCATTACACTGGATTTGTTTTTTATTTGTTAAAACCGGTTTGATTGCTATTACTGTTATTCAAAACAGTATTGTTTTTCTTATAGCATGGGAGATAATGGCTGTTAGCGCTTTTTTCCTTGTTATTTTTGAAGGTGAAAAGATGAAAACAATAAAGGCAGGGATGAATTACCTTATTCAATCTCATCTGGTAATTATTTTCTTATCAATAGCCTTTATTTGGGTCGCATCTGTAACAGGTTCTTTCAGTTTTAGTTCAATAAGTGAGTTTGTTAAGACCCAGAAGCCCGTTGTCAATCTGGTTCTGATGTTATTATTTTTCATAGGATTTGGCTTTAAGGCCGGCTTTATTCCTTTTCATACATGGTTGCCTCATGCTCATCCTGCTGCACCCTCACATATCTCAGGTATGATGTCGGGTGTACTTATAAAGATTGGAATTTACGGAATACTTCGAATGATCCTTTTAATTAATGTTAATTATCTGGTTACAGGTTACATTATACTCTTTATATCCGTAATAACAGGCATTTACGGGGTTATGCAAGCTATTGTTCAGCATAATCTGAAAAGGCTTTTGGCTTATCACAGTATTGAAAATATTGGAATAATCGGAATTGGAATTGGAGTAGGGTGTATTGGAATTGGAAATGAAAACGAGATAATGTCTGTTCTGGGTTTTTCCGGGGCATTGCTACACGTATTGAACCATTCTTTATTTAAATCTCTTTTATTTTACAGCGCAGGGAATGTATATCAGTCAACTCATACAATGAATATTGAAAAGTTTGGAGGACTGATTAAAAAGATGCCCCACACTGCTATTCTTTTTCTGATAGCAGCTTTGGCGATATGCGGATTACCGCCATTCAATGGCTTTGTTTCCGAATTTTTAATTTACTGCGGTTCTTTGAAAGGTATAATTTCAATACCATTCCCTTATATTTTATTCCCTGTATTTGGAATGCTTGGACTTGCATTAATAGGAGGACTTGCAATATTGTGTTTTACAAAAGCCTTTGGATCTATCTTCTTAGGTGTCCCCAGAGCTGCGTTTCATAAAGAGCATCAGGAAAATCATATAATGAGATTAGTGCCAATGTATTTTATTGTTGCTTTGATTTTAATGATAGGGATATTTCCTCAGTTGTTCTTTAAGTTTTTAATGAAGCCTGTGAGCCAGTTTGTTACAAATATCCCATTGGCTGGCCCGGAAGTACTCCATTTTGAAGTGATTAATAAGATTGGTTTGTTTTCACTTGCATTTATAATTCTGGCTGCTTTGGTTTTTACAATAAGAAGATTGGCCAATTCAAATAAGAAAATTGAAAAAGAAGAAACCTGGGGTTGCGGATATACTGCACCGAATAATAAAATGCAATATACTGCAAGCTCTTTTGTGAGGAGTTATAGAAAGCTGGCTGAGCCTGTCCTCATGTTCAGGAAAAATAAAAAGGAGATAACAGGAACATTCCCATCTGAAGGAGGACATGAGATTCATCCTATGGATAAGATTGAAGAGTATCTTATACAGCAACCTCTAAGACAGTTCAGATTATTTCTATCAAAGTTTCTCTTCCTGCAAAACGGAAAATTGCAATTCTATGTGCTGTATGGTATGATTTTCATAATGGTAATAATTGGAATTCCTTTTATTATCAGTGCAATAAAGATATTTATTAAATTTCTAAGTGCCTGATAAGATGATAAGTTTTCTGTTAATAATCATAGTTAGCATTGTTTTTCAGGGTATAGTTATCCGGACGAAAAGTATTGCCTCAGGCCGAAAAGGTCCGGGTATTTTTCAACCGATTAAAGATATTCTTAAGTTATTCAGGAAAGGATCAGTTTTCAGTGAAACAAGTTCAATCATATTTCAGATAGCCCCCAGCATATATTTTGCTTCAGTATTAATGGCAATATCAGTATTGCCACTTGGAACGAGCAAAGGGATATTTTCATTTGAAGGGGACTTTGTATTTTTTGCTTACGTACTTGCTTTAGGTAAGTTTTTTAATATCATTTCGGCACTTGATACCGGAAGCAGCTTTGAGGGCATGGGAGCCAGCAGGGAAGCCTTGTTTTCAATGTTGGCGGAGCCCGCATTCTTTATTTTAATGGGGTCATTATCATTATTGACAGGTTACACTTCATTTCATGAAATATTTATGGCACTTCACTTCGGTTCATATATCTCTTATGCAATCGGTGCTATTGCAACTTTTGTATTGGTGATGATATGTATGATTGAAAATAGTCGCATGCCGGTTGATGATCCTAAGACACATCTGGAATTAACAATGATTCATGAGGTGATGATTCTTGATAACAGTGGATTTGATCTTGGATTGATTTTGCAGGCTGCAAATTTAAAATTTGCACTGTATGGTTCATTGATTGCAAATATGTTCATTGGTGATTTGCCTTTGTATTATACTATTCCGTTGTTCCTTCTTATGCAGTTTTTATTTGCTGTTACAGTAGGATTGATTGAATCATTCTTTGCGAGGTTCAGAATGAATCATAACGCTCAGTTTATATTGGTACTGACTTCATTGTCATTACTGATGCTTTTTGGAATATTAATGTTGTTGGGTCAGTTTAAATAGTTTAAGAAATGACAAACATTATATTGATAGTATTTACGATTTCACTGCTATATCTGTCGATAGCAAACAGATTGCTCTCCTATGTAAAACTGCTTGCATTTCAGGGATTATTATTGTTTGGAGTTGCATTGATTGAACTTTCCGAAATGAGTGTTTTGAATCTTGTTCTTATCCTTTTGGAAACTATAATAGTAAAAGCAATTGCAATACCGGCTTTCATCAGTTATGTGATCAAAAAGAACAAGATTACACGTGAGGCAGAACCTTTTGTTCCAAACTTTCTTTCATTAATTCTTGTAACTTTGATTATCGTTGCCACCTTTGTCATTTCCTTTGCTATTAAAGATCCCAACCTGCATAAAATTTATTTCATAACAGCTTTATCGGCAATATTCAGCGGACTTTATCTTATAGTTACCAGAAGAAAAATAATTACTCATGTGATATGTTATGTTGTAATTGAAAACGGAGTTTTTATTCTTTCTCTGGCCGTTGGTAATGAAATGCCTTTACTTGTAAATCTGGGAGTTTTACTCGATGTTTTTGTAAGTGTATTTTTACTTGGGATATTTATAAATAAGGTGGGAGACGTGACAAGCGACATTGATGTCGGCGAGTTGAGCAGCTTAAAAGATTAGAAAATAAAGGTATGATAATTGGATATCTGATATGTTCTTTATTACTGGCTACAGCTTTATTTTTCAACAAAAATAAAACTGTCAATAATTGTCTTGTAGGCGTTTTTATTGCACTTCAATGGGTTCTTACTGTATTTATGTACTCAAACAAAGATCTTTCAGATACTTCATATTTTCTGCCTGATGCACTTGCAATAATATTACTTTTTACACTTTCGATTATCTCTATACCTGTGTTAACTCACAGCTATGATTATATTTACAAAGAAAAGGATACCCCATCTTCAAAGGGTGCATATTTCGGAGCATCTGTAGTTTTAATTTCAGCTTTGACTGCAGCTTATCTTTCTTCACATATAGCTGTTACATGGATATTTATTGAAATTACTACACTTGGATCTTCAATATTAATTTTCCATCGCAGGAATGCAGGTTCAATAGAAGCAACATGGAAATATATATTTTCAAGCTCAATAAGCCTTATTTTCGTTTTCATAGGAATTCTTTTTTTAAGTATTGCAATCGGTAAATCAGGGGAAGAAAGCCTGCAATATCTTGCTCTCATAAAACTGGCTCCAAAGCTAGACCCATTCTGGCTTAAATTATCATTTGTCTTTGTATTTACCGGATATACTTTAAAACTTGGACTTGTACCTTTATATACTGCCGGAATCGATGCTAAAGATAAAGCTCCTACACCTTCAGGTGCAATGTTTTCAACTGTAATGATGAATGCCGGATTTGTTGGTGTATACAGGTTTTATTCTATTGTTGCTCAGACTTCTGTTCATAAATGGGCTAACGTAGTTATACTGATTTCTGCTTTTCTTTCAATATTTGTGGCTGCTGTTTATATGCTTAAGGTCAGGAATATCAAAAGGATGCTTGCATATTCGGGTATCGAACATTCAGGATTGATAATGCTGGGACTGGCTGCCGGAGGAATTGGTTATTATGCTGCATTGCTGCATATCGTCTTACATTCCTTTGCAAAATCGTCCTTATTCCTGCAGATAGGTCACTTGTATAAGACATATCAATCAAAGAATATTTATGATATAGGCGATTATTTCAAATACAACAGGGCAGGTGCAGTTTTCTTGATGATTGCATTTGTTTGTGTAACCGCAATGCCCCCATCAGGACTTTTTATCAGCGAATTCTTCATATTCAAATCATTATTCGAAGCTAAATATCTTTACATATTAATTCCGGTACTTATATTATTAACTTTTATATTATGGGCTCTCGGCCGAAGTATAATGAGAATGTTATTTACTCCTCCGATAAATATGAATGAAGGTAAAATTGAAAAGACAAGTGTGTATGAGACAGTTACTCAATATGTGTTACTTGGAATTGTCTTTTATCTTGGACTAAACCCACCGACAGTATTTGTAGATTTGATAAATGAAGCCATAAAATATTTAATACATTAAGATTATGAATTTTATAGAAATAAATAATAATCAGTGCATTGAATTGGCATCAATACCAAGATTAAAATATGAATTGTTTTATGAGGCAATTCTTCATTTAGCTGAGGATATTGATAATCATTGTGTAAGCTATTTCGGTGTTCCTTCCGGTGGAAAACTAACCCTTTTTTGTTGTATAGCAAACGATAAGAATGCGAAAATATTAATCACTTCTTCTGAAATCGATGTATCTGAAGAATATCCCTCATTAACTGAAAAGAAATATGCTTTCCATTGTTTTGAAAGAGAGATAGCTGAAAACTATGGGATTAAATTCTCCAATCATCCATGGTTAAAGCCTGTTCGCTATCCATATAACAGATTTGATAAAAATAATTCAATAGATAATTATCCTTTTTACAGTATTGAAAGCGAAGAGCTTCATGAGGTTGGAGTTGGTCCTGTACACGCAGGTATAATTGAACCGGGACATTTCAGGTTTATTTGTAACGGCGAACAGATTCTTCATCTTGAAATTCAATTGGGCTATCAACACAGGGGAATTGAATCACTTATTATAAACAAAAAGGGACTTAATCAAAAAGTTTTACTTTCTGAAAATATTGCAGGAGATACTGTCGTAGGTCATACATCATCATTTGTTAATGTTTGGGAATCACTTTGCAAATTTAAACCCTCAGATAAGCTTGTCAATGAACGGGCATTGGCTCTTGAAATCGAAAGGATTGCTATTCATACAGGTGATTTAAGCGCAATATCAACTGATATAGCATATCAACTTGGAAGCTCTGTTTTCGGCAGATTGAGAACGCCAATTATTAACTTTTTTCAAACATGGTGTGGTAATCGTTTAGCCAAAAGTCTAATCAGACCGGGCAAGACAAATTATCCTTTTACTGATGCTCTTGCTGACAATCTGAATAGCGTTTTGGATAAATACGAGCCCGATTTTATTGAAATGTATGATTGCCTTTCAGATTTGCCTTCTGCTCTTTCCCGTTTGGAAAAAACAGGCGTTGTTACTAAGGAAACAGCTTCTTCTCTTGGACTTGTTGGAATGGCGGCAAAAGCAAGTGGTTTTAAAAGGGATATAAGAGCTAGTCACCCTCAGGGATGGTTTGCTGATCAGACTCACGATCCCGTTATTAAAAGGCATGGAGATGTGTTTTCCAGAACACAAATGAGAAAGGAAGAGATAGTTCAGTCGATGGCTTATGTTAGAAATTACATCAATAATGAAAAACATATTGCATTTGAAGAAGAGAAAATGAGTGTACCGATGCCCGATTCATTTGCAATTTCACTGATAGAAGGCTGGAGAGGGGAGATTTGCCATTGTGCTTTAACTGATTCTGAAGGCAATCTTGCTGCTTATAAGGTTAAAGACCCGTCTTTTCATAATTGGATGGCTTTGGCTATGGCAGTCAGAAATAACGAAATATCTGATTTCCCAATCTGCAATAAGAGTTTTAATTTATCTTACTGTGGATTTGATTTATAAGTTTTAAATTGAAAATTTGGTAACTATAAAGTAAAGGAAACGTTAAGAATATAATGATCAGGAATTCTAAGATATTATATCATCAGGGCAAACAATATATTCCGGATGTAACGACAGTTGAGGTGCCGGGAATATTCAGGGGCAGGCCTGTTATTAGTAAAGCAGCCGTTGATGAACTTGCATTGAAGGATGTTTGTCCTGTTGGAGCAATAGGTTTGAGTCCTGTCAGCATTGATCTTGGAAAGTGTGTCTTTTGTGGTGAGTGTGCCTTCTGTTTTCCTGACAAAATAAGGTTTACAAAGGATTACAAATTGGCATCAAACGACAGGGAAGCCCTGCTTATTAAAGAAGGAGATGAAACCCCGATTTGTATTAATCCTGAAAAGATTAGAAAAGAAATTAAATCGATTTTTAAGAATTCTCTAAAACTAAGGCAGGTTTCTGCCGGTGGTGATAACAGTTGTGAGTTGGAATTGAATGCAGCAGGTAATGTGAATTTCGATATGGGCAGATTTGGAATAGAATTCGTTGCTTCACCACGTCATGCTGATGGAATTGTGATTACCGGACCAATTACAAGTAATATGGCTCGTCCTCTTCAAATAACTTATGATGCAGTTCCAAATCCTAAAATAATTGTTCTGGCCGGCGTTGATGCCATAAGTGGGGGATTGTTTGAGGGAAGTCCGGCAATTGACCGTTCATTTATTGAAAATCATCATATCGACTTATATATACCGGGAAACCCGGTTCATCCTCTTACTTTTATTAACGGAATATCAGGCTTAATCAGAAGCGACAAATTCAGATGAAGTAAAATCTCCTAAGGAATTATTATCCTTCAAGATAATCCCAGTCTTTTATCTCTTCAAACTGTTTACATCCTTCAATATTAGAAGGATGTTGTAATACTGATTCAACTGAAACTTCAGGTATCAGTTCGTCAGCGATGCCGTTTTTAATAAAAATAAAATTGAAACCTAAATCGTTGGCTCCTACTAATCTGTAACCTTTTCTTTTAGCAAGATTAGTCATTGCTACAGGAGAAGCTCCATGATATAAAGGATGTTTACCCGGATAGAAATAGTTCGGATCATAAGGAACAACGATGTTTCTCATTCCAAATTCATTATGTGTTTCTATGATAACTACTTTTGCATCTGCTACATTAATTGCATCCCATATCCAGTAATCATTTCCATCTATATCAATTGATAATAAAGCTATCTCGCCATTTATCCCTGACTTTGTAATCAAATCATTGATATTTTCCCTTGTTACTTTTGAACAACAAAACTTGGGAGGATAAAACCATGGGTGAGGATATTTTGAAAAGAACTTTTTCCCTCTTTTAATGCTTGAAGGATTTGCATCTATAAATAAACCATTCCATCCAAAGTTAAAGTAAAGATTTGCAGAATTACTATTTATCCCATCATCAGAACCTATTTCAATAAATGTCTTATTTTCCATCCCAATAACTGAGAAAATGAAAAGTAATAATCCGTCTTCTTCAAATTGGGAAAACACCCTGAATCCGGTTTCTTTAAGTCGGGGTACTTCATTCCTTTTTGCTTGTTCCTTGTAATTCAAATACATCTGAGTCTGATTGATTTGAACTGAAGGATTGAAACGATCTCTGATTTTGAATATCAGGAAGTTATCTTTGATAAAATTCTTTAAAGGATTACTCATAGGTTTATCAGTTGGATAAGTATAATTTTGAAAATGCAAAAATATGAATTTTTTTCATGATACTTTTTCAGAAAAATTTTGTTGACTCAAATAAAATTGTAATTTTGTATTCATGCAACCGATTGCATAATGATTATTAGTTTGTTGCACGTATGTTTTAATAGATTTTGAAATTACTTCTTTAAATAACCCGGATCACTTAAATGAAGAGGTTTAGTGAATAATATATTAAAACTAATGAATGATTAAATTTCAGATTAAGACTTCTTAAAAGTTTGAATTTCAATTTTTGAATGGTAGATGTTTTAATGGCATTCTCCAAAGAGTTAAATAAAAAGCAGGGTGAGGTGATCTTTATTTAATTACTTGGGAATGCCATTTTTTTATTTTCACCCGATTATCAAGAACTTCGAGCCACCGTCAAGTTATTCCTCTTTCTCATTCTCTTGTTACAAAATAATTGGTTAATTTTTTTGTAATTAATCATCCCTTTTTTTTCATATAATATTTTAAAATTAAAGTTGTAATTAATTATTTTAGCTACTTATTCACACTCAATTTTTATTAACAAATTATGGGTATTACATATATTTATCACAAAGGAAAAAAAATAATGTATTGTGATTATTCTGATTGCAAGACAGTTGCTGATACAATAAAGGTACTTGATGAGGCAAGGGAGGAATATTTAAAATCAGATGAAAACTTTCTGGTTCTTAATGACTTTTCAGGAGGTGTAATTAGTAATGAATTCATGAATGTCGCAAGAGAATATGGCAAGGAACTTTTTGATAAAAGAACTCCAAAAACTGCTGCTTTGGGTATTACAGGACTGAAGAAAGTTCTTATAAGTTCTTATAATCTTATCGTTAAAAACAAACTCTCTATTTTTAATAACAAGACTGAAGCTCTCGATTTTTTGGTAAAATAAAATAATCATTTGTTCCTTTTGTCCTCTTCTGTATTATTTTCAGTTTATATTTGTGCTTTGAGAAATAAAATGGAAAGGATAAAATCACTGTTTTCAATAAAATACCCTGTTATTGCAGGTGGAATGGTTTGGTGCAGCGGATGGCGCTTAGCTTCTGCTGTAAGCAATGCCGGCGGACTGGGACTTATTGGTGCCGGGTCAATGCACCCTGAAATTCTTAGAGAACATATACAAAAAACTAAAGCTGCTACTTCAAATTCATTTGGTGTTAACGTTCCTCTTTTATATCCTGAACAGGAAAAAATAATGGATATAATAGTTGATGAAGGGGTAAAAATTGTTTTTACTTCAGCAGGAAATCCAAAGAAATGGACAAGCTTTCTTCATGATCACGATATTAAAGTTGCTCATGTTGTTTCAAGTGCCCTTTTTGCTGAAAAATGTGAAGCAGCAGGTGTTGATGCCATTGTTGCAGAAGGTTTTGAAGCAGGTGGTCACGACGGCAGGGAAGAAACCACAACTTTATCCCTAATTCCATCTGTCCGAAAAGCTACTTCACTTCCACTTATCAGTGCCGGCGGAATTGTTACAGGAAGCCAGATGCTTGCTGCAATTTCATTAGGAGCTGAGGGCGTTCAGATTGGCTCATTGTTTGCTTCTTCTCTTGAGTCTTCTGCTCATGAGGATTTTAAAAAGCTGATTTGCGAAACAGGGGAGGGTGGTACTAAGCTGGTCCTTAAACAGCTTTCACCGGTCAGACTTATTAAAAATGATTTCTTCAAAATTGTTGAAGAGGCTGAATTAAGAGGTGCATCTATTGATGAATTAAAAGATATTCTTGGAAAAGGGAGAGCAAAGAAAGGTATGTTTGAAGGCAATCTTGTTGAAGGTGAACTTGAAATAGGACAATCTGCTTCTCTTATCAATGAAATTTTACCTGTATCGGAAATAATGAATCGACTAATTATCGAATATAATTCTGCTTTATCAGATATTCAAAAACTAAAACCTTTTT
>JAGODU010000064.1 GCA_017998095.1 Prolixibacteraceae bacterium
GGAAGAATCCTTTTTTATATAACGTTGATAGTCAATAAGTTACTAACAAATTTTGTTAATAACTATCTGGCTATCAATTGCTTAATAAATTATTATAGTGGCATTTTTTACATCGAACTCACGTTAAGATAATAAATTTTCGTCTTTCAAACGATCTTAGTTATATGCATGGATTTATTCACCTACCTGATCATCAATACTTTGAAGATTTTTTACATTTAAAATCAGCTGGAGAGATTTTTATTGATGTGGGTTGTTACGATGGATTTACTGCTCTTGAGTTTATTAAGCGTTATCCTGATTATGAAGCTATTCATGTATTTGAGCCTGAGCCAATGAATATGGCGTATGTAAAAAAATGTCTTCAGGAATATCCAAGAATATTTTATCATGATATTGGACTTTCCAATCAGGCTCAAATACTGAGGTTTAAATCACAGGGGTCTTCATCTTGCGCCACTAATGATGGTGATATTCTTATAAAAGTTGATCGATTAGATGACATTTTGACATCTCCCATAACCTATATAAAGATGGACATTGAGGGTGGGGAAATAATGGCACTTGAGGGAGCGAAGCAAAGTATAGTCAAATATCATCCACATTTAGCCATTAGCGTTTACCATCGTGTCGATGACCTTTGGCATATTCCGCAGCTAATCCTATCTTTTTGGGATGATTATCGAATTTTTCTAAGGCATTATACTGAGGGAGTGACCGAAACCGTAATGTATTTTGTGCCAGTCAAATAAGATGACCAATTTTCGACAAAGAATACTAATTAATGATAACGGATTGGCTTATTCCGAAATGCATGATCACATTTCAAGGCTGAATAATAGACCGATCGTGATTATTTGTGATAAGAATACAAGATTGTATTGTCTGGATATTTTTAAAAAAGAATTGAAAATTGATATTAATAAATTACATATTATTGAGATTAAGCTTGGTGAGCGATCAAAATCATTACAAACATGTAAATATATCTGGGATGCATTATTAGCCATTAACTGTGATAAGGGGGATGTGGTGATAAATTTAGGTGGAGGAGTGGTTTGTGACATTGGAGGCTTTGCAGCTTCTGTCTTTAAGAGAGGCATCAGGTTTATAAATGTGCCTACCACGCTGCTTGCGATGGTTGATGCCGGCATTGGCGGTAAAACGGGTATTGATTATTCAGGCATAAAAAATATTATTGGTACGATTGTTCTTCCTGAATTAACGCTCATTGATGATAGGTATTTAAACACCTTGGATGATAGCGATTTAAAATGTGGTTTTGCCGAAATGTTAAAACATGCACTCATTTGGGATAAAAACTATTGGGATAATTTGATGCTTTGTAATTATCAAAATCCTGGTATTGATCTAATTAAGCGTTCAGTTGAAATAAAGCAAACCATTGTCAGTCAAGACTTGTATGAAACGGGAAAGAGGAAATTGCTCAATTTTGGGCATACAATAGGTCATGGTATTGAAGCTTATTTTCTGAAGGAAAATATTAAGTCCAGTATAAAACACGGTGAAGCTGTTGCTGGAGGAATTATACTAGAAAGTTATATTTCAATGAGATTGGGATTGTTAAGCGAGGTCAATTTTAAGCTCATAGAAAAATCCATTAAAAGGGTATTTGGTATTATTAAAATACCAGAAGATGCCCCTCATGATATCCTTGAGATCATCAGGCAGGATAAAAAAAACAGGAATAATGATCTGCTTTTTGTTCTGCTTAAAGATATTGGTAAGGCTGAATACGATGTCGTGGTAAAAGACCAGGACGTCCTGGAATCATTAAGCTATTATTCGCAATAACCTCTTTACAATTGAAACAAGTTTAAAATTTTAATGGAAGGTAATAGAATAAATAGTCTTCCCCTGGTCTCAGTACATATGATCACTTACAAGCATGAGCAATATATCCGGCAAGCTATTGAAGGAGTGCTGATGCAAGTTACTGATTTTGGATATGACTTAATAATTGCGGATGATTGTTCACCAGATAAGACTCCAGAAATAGTTAATGAAATTATAAGAACTCATCCCAAAGGTAGTTGTATTAAGTACTACCGTCACTCGGAAAATTTGGGAATGACTAAAAATGGACTATTTGCTTTTTCTAAATGTACTGGCAAGTACATTGCTCTCTGCGAAGGCGATGACTACTGGACCGACCAGATGAAAAAGTATAAGTCTTTACAAAAACAAATCCAATTCCAGGACACCGTAAAATGGAAGACCGCCATCGTAGATGGTGGTGTGAAGGTGGTGGATGAGAGGGGAGTGCCTTTAGTTCCGCCAAAAAGAATAAGCGGAATTTTTGAGAAAAGAATAAATCAACAATGAATCAGGGAAATAACTACACCTATACTCCATTAAAAGAACCTATTCCCATTACCGAACAGGAATGGCCCGAAGGTACACTTCCGCTGGTAACAACCCAGACCATCACCTATATGCACGAATCCTTTATCAGGGAATGTATCGAAGGCATCCTGATGCAGAAAACCACTTTTCCGGTTGAGATAGTTATTCACGATGATGCATCTACCGATAAAACGGCTGATATTGTTCGGGAATACCAGGCAAAACACCCCCGCCTGATCAAGGCCATTTATCAGAAAGAGAACCAGTTATCAAAAGCCGGTAGAGGTACCATGCGCGAGGACATCAACAAACTGGTTCGCGGCAAGTACATCGCCCTGTGCGAAGGAGACGACTACTGGACCGACCCGCTGAAGCTGCAGAAACAGGTGGAGTTTCTGGAGGAGAATGAGGAGTATTCAATTTGCGCACATGAAACACAGATTCATTATATAGAAACTGACAAACAACCAATTCTATTCAAAGATTTTCCTTCAAATCCATTTAAGAGCAGGGAAAAAAAAATATTCACAATTGAGGACACTTTTCAAGGAATAATATGTCATACTTCTTCATTATTAATTCGTCGCTCATCAATAATGCATTACCTTCAACACCAGAATTTGTTTAATGATATTGTTTCTGGTGACAATATATTAATTTCTGCCGCTGCAGCAAATGGTCCAATTTATTGGATGGATGATATTATGAGCATTTATAGAATTAACAGAAATGGAATAACCAAAACTTCAGAAAAATTCATTGTCAAAAATATATGGTTAGAAAACAAGATACTAATGTATGCTACTCTAAACAAATTCTTCAACTACAATTATTCTGCAACCCTGAATATGAGAATTAATTACTACCAAAAACAATTGATAGCATATTACTATGAAAGCTGGAGAAAGAAAAAGAATTATAGTAGTTTAAAAAAACTTTTAACTAAGAATCCTCCTAATAAATTAATTACATTTCTATTCAATAAAAAGAAACATCGGATATTTCAAATAATGAAGAAACTGATATTGAAGATATCAGCAATAATACTATACTAAGAGATTTAATTTTTATCATTTATAATGATTAAGGCAACTGTAATAATTGTAACCTACAACGCCTCCAAATGGATTGAGAAATGCTTCGGAAGCTTGCAACAATCAACTATTCCTGTAAATGTAATAGCAATTGACAATGGCTCAACCGATGGAACTCCGGATATCATTCGCAGTAAATTTCCGACATTAGAGGTAATTGAAAACAATGAAAACCTTGGATTCGGTAAAGCCAACAACATAGGCATCAGAAAAGCCTATGATGCCAGTGCTGATTACGTTTTTTTGCTAAACCAGGATGCGTGGGTGGAGAAAGATACAATAGAAATCTTGGTTAAAACAGCTGAAGATAATCCGGATTATGGAATTATAAGTCCGGTTCATTTAAATGGTTCAGGAACGAATCTTGATTATGGATTTTTAAATTACATCAACAGAAACCAGGATAAATCATTCATTTTCGATATCCTTGTAAAAAAGTCACTTGGATTAAATCAGATTTATTCTCTTGACTTTATTAATGCTGCGTTTTGGTTACTACCAAGAAAAACTATAGAAACTGTAGGAGGCTTTAATCCATTTTTCTTTCAGTATGGTGAAGACCGTGATTATGTAAATCGATGCCATTATTACAATCTTAAAATTGGATTTGCACCCGAAGCATTTGCTTATCATGATCGCCAGCAATTTGATAGTGAATCTAAAAAAAATTTGCTGAAAAGAAATGAAACCCTCTTATCCCTTTTCAATCCCACAAATGATAACAGAATCGGAAATTTGATATCTGAAATGAGGAAAAATAGGTATAAAAAATTACTAAAAGGTGAATTTAAATTGTATAAATCAATTAAGAAGGATCTTCATTATTTTAAAACAAATGAAAGTAGAATAGAAGGAATTTGTAATGAACTTAAACTCCCTGGATTAAGCTTTATTTAAAATAACTGATTTTCGTATGGAGATCTCGGTTATCATACCTGTCTTCAACGCTGAAAAATACGTTGCAAAGGCTGTAGCTTCCGCCCTTCAGTTTCCGGAGGTGAAAGAAGTGTTGCTGATTGAAGACGGATCGCCTGACAATGCAATCCAGGTTTGCCGGAATCTTGCAGCAGATCATGACAGGGTAAAATTTCTGCAACACCCGGATAAGGGCAATCACGGCGCAGGGGCCAGCCGCAATCTTGGACTTCAGAACACTTCCTATCCATTCATAGCCTTTCTCGATGCGGATGATTTCTTTTTACCCAACCGTTTTGAGGCAGATAAAAAAGTATTTACCGAAATACCAAATGCGGATGGAGTATATAATGCCATTGGAGTTCATTATTATGATCCGGAAGCCCAGGAACGATTTTGCCATGTATTTCCAAATCAACTGACAACGGTTCTTACAGTTGTCCAACCAGAAATACTTTTTCCCTCCTTTATTCACTTATCTAAAGGAGTAGGATATTTTTCCCTTGACGGATTGACAATAAAAAAGGATATTCTTAAAAAAATAGATTATTGCTTTAATGACGGACTTCGTCTCCACCAGGATACTGAGTTTAGGATCCGGCTTGCCTATTATGCCAGGTTATTTCCGGGAGAAATAAGCTATCCAGCTGCAATGAGGGGAGTACATTCTGAAAACAGAATCGCCAGGAATTATTTTGATAAGAAGAATAGAAACATTAATCAAGAAAAATTATGGATTTCGTTGTATGAATGGGCAAAAAAAGATAAAATTCCCGATAAATATTTGAAACAGATTGGCAGAATAAAAGTGGTTACAAGTATCTTGGCTCATAGTTATTTTGTTTCATGGTTTATTTTTATTAAAAGTGTGCTTAAAGACAGAAATATTTTGATTAAACCTGTATTTTATAACCAAATTCATGATCATTTATTTGGAAGAAATCAACTTTCACGTCTGCTCCTTAAAATAAAAAATAAAATCCAGCGGATACTGCATATTGGCAATAATTTATTGTAATCATGGGCCTTAAACGTTATTAATCATGGAAATTTTATAAAATAATGTAATGAAAAGATCCAGTATTATCAATCTCCCCAAATTCGAAGATCCAAGAGGTAACCTTTCTTATATTGAGGAAAACAGTCATATCCCGTTTAAAATCGAGCGTGCTTACTGGATCTACGATGTGCCTGGAGGAGAAACCAGGGGAGGGCATGCCTTTAAAAAGCAACAGGAGTTAATTGTTGCCCTTTCTGGAAGCTTTGACGTTGTGGTGGATGATGGTAATAACAGACAAATCTTTTCCCTGAACCGATCCTATTATGGTCTGTATATTCCGAAAGGATACTGGAGGCAAATGGTGAACTTTTCTACCAACAGCCTGGCACTGGTTCTCAGTTCAACCCATTTTGAGGAGGAGGATTATATCAGGGACTATGATGAGTTTTTAAAATATAGAAAAACGTATGCAAAGTAATGTTTATGATTGCGTAGTGCTTCCGCTGAATAAGATCCACAACCGGGCCGGAAATATCACGATCGCGGAGGGGCAAATCAATATTCCGTTTGATATTCAGCGGATCTATTACCTTTATGACATTCCCGGAGGAGAAAGCCGGGGTGGTCATGCGCATAAAGAATTGTACCAGTTGGTCGTTGCTGCAAGCGGATCGTTCGACGTATTGCTGGATGATGGGACTAATAAAAAAGTTGTTACCCTTAACCGGCCCGATTATGGCCTTTTAGTGGTACCGGGCATCTGGCGTGAACTGATGGAGTTTTCTTCAGGGGCAGTTTGCCTGGTACTGGCATCGCTTAAATACGATAACGAAGATTACATAAGGGATTATCATGAATTTGAATTATTTTATAAACCTAAATTTAATATGATATGAAGTACGAAAAATTTGAAGATATCCAGGTTGGATGTGAGGCATCTATCGAAAAAGTATTTAATCAGGAGGAAGTTAACATGTACGGGAAAATTTCCTGTGATTCTAATCCTATTCATTATGATCTGGAATATGCAAAAAATACGATTTTTAAAAAACCCATTGTACATGGAATTTTAATAACAAGTTTATTTGGTGGATTATTGGGATCAACTTTACCAGGACATGGGACAATTCATCTTGGACTAAACATTAAGTTCCTAAAACCTATTTTTGTCGGTGAAAAGATTTTGGCTAGGCTTAGGGTTAAATCTTTAAGGACCGAAAAATCAATTATTTTTTTCGATTGTGAAATAATTAAATCGAATGGTGATATTGCATTAACGGGCGAACAAGTCGTAATGTTTAAAGAAAAAATTTGATAAAATACTGATATCCAGAATTATTAATAACATAATAAATTCTTTTCCGATGATTAGTGATAAAGCAATTATCCAAAGTGATAAAATTGGAAATAATGTGACTATAATGGAAAATGTCATTGTGAGAAGTGACGTAATAATTGGTGATAATGTAATCATACATCCAAATGTCATTATTGAAGATGGCGCACATATTGGTAATAACACTGAAATATTTTCTGGTACTTTAATTGGGAAGGAGCCCAAAGGTTCCGGTGCTTTAACGCGCCCGATCAATTATGTGAAAATTATAATTATTGGTGAGAACTGTTCAGTTGGACCAAACGCAGTCATTTATTGTGATGTGCAGATTGGTAATAACACTTTAATTGGAGATGGTGCATCCATTAGAGAAAAAGTTCGTATTGGTAATCAATGTTTGATCGGTAGATATGTTACTATTAATTACAATTCTGTAATCGGAAATCAGACAAAAATTATGGATTTAACTCATATTACAGGTAACTGCAATATTGGAAAGAATGTTTTTATCAGCATTCATGTTTCTACGGTGAATGATAATGTCGTTGTTAATAGGACCTACTCAGAAGATGATATTATTGGACCAACAATTGCTGATAATTCAACAATTGGTGCAAATGCCATTATCTTACCCAAAGTACGGATTGGTGTTTCCTCAATGGTTGCTGCTGGTTCAATAGTTACAAAGGATGTCAGAGATCACATACTTGTTTTAGGGGCACCAGCAAAGGAAATCAGGACAATATGAGCGAAATTAACTTTAGGATCATATGAATTCATTGGCTTAATTCTTTGATTCTTTAAGTTACTAGCAGTATAAGAAGATGACATAAATCGATAATTCAATAGTCACAATTTATATGAAAGTTTTTCAATGTTTACATAAGTATCCTCCTCACATTCCAGTTTTTGAAAAAAACAACAATATTGAATCGAGTGATCTCAGTTTTAATGAACTCAGGGATTTAGTGATCAAAGACGGATATGCCTCAACCTATATCTTAAAGCCTGCCTTAGAAGGACATCATGAACAGGTGTTTTATACCATCTGGGATTACGAGAGGTTGCAATACAAATGGGCAGAGGAAAACGGACTAAAAACCAGAAATCTGGATGAAATCAAACTGGCACAGATTGAAGAATTTAATCCGGATGTGTTCTACAATCATTCGCCCAGGTACGATAACGATTTTGTGAAAAAGCTCAGTAATAGGAGAAACTTGAAAAAAGTTTGCTGGGATGCCATTATCACAAAATATCCAAGTTTACATGAATGGTATAATCTAAGACTTACTCTATTTTACCCATTTGTTAAATATTGGTTAAGTAGAAATCTTGCTTCTGACATCCTTCAACCAGCCTATTCCCCTATTTGGAATAATTATTCTAACCAGGAAAGAATAATTGACATTCTTTTCTATGGTCAATTTGCCCCTTTTTATTTTGATACAAGAAGTAAATTGGTGACTGAATTAATAGGTTGGAGTTTAAAAAGTGATTTTAAAATGCATTTTCATCTTGACTTTAATTTGGATTATTTTTTAAGAGAGAAACATTATAAGTTACTGGGAAAGACTTTTTACACGAAGAGATTTAGTGATATACCGAAGGTTGTTTTAAAAAATTCGCTTCCTCCGGTCTATGGATCTGATCTGTATAGTGTAATTGCTAAGTCAAAAATTGTTATTAATGCTTTTACTGATAATAATGGTTTATTTACAGACAACATGCGGACTTATGAATCAATAGGTCTGGGTGCATTAATGATTGGTGAAGATGGTATTTATCCGGATTTTCTTGAACCGGACCGGGATTTTCTGACCTACAAATCATTGGACGAACTGATTGAAAAGATTGAATATGCCTTATCACTGTCAGATCAGGGGAGGGAAATGGCAATTAGGGCTCAGCAGAAACTAATAAATACCTGCTCAAAAGAAAAACAATGGAATCGATTTTGCCAACTTGTTGAAAACGTTTGAATTGAATAACAAAATGATCAAATTCCTTGATCTGCAGAAGATAAATGCGCAATATGCCGATGAGCTTAAACAAGCCGCGGCAGAAGTTATTGAATCCGGGTGGTTTTTATTGGGCGACCAGCTAAAAAGATTTGAAGCAAATCTAGCTGACTACATTGGCGTTCAACATGCTATTGGTGTTGCCAATGGCCTGGATGCGCTAAGGCTGATTCTCCGGGCTTACATGGAAATGGGATTTATGAAAGAAGGAGATGAAGTTATCGTTCCGGCAAATACCTTTATTGCCAGCATTCTTGCCATCACCGATAACCGCTTAAAGCCCATTCTGGTTGAACCTGACATAAACACTTATAATCTTGATATTTCCCTTATCGAACAACACATCACCGAGCGTACCCGGGCCATCATGGTTGTTCATCTTTATGGCAGCGTATGCTGGAGTGAAGAACTGGAGTTCATAGCCCAAAAACACAACCTGAAAATCATCGAAGACAATGCACAGGCCATCGGTGCAGTATATGCCTCCTCCTCAACCTCCCTTAAAACCGGATCCCTCGGTAATGCTGCCGCCTTCTCCTTCTATCCGGGTAAAAACCTTGGCGCACTGGGTGACTCTGGTGCTGTAACCACCAATGACGCGGAACTGGCTGATATAGTGCGTGCGTTAGGGAATTATGGCAGCAGGCAAAAGTATGTTTTCGATTACCCGGGTTTGAATAGTCGAATGGATGAAATACAGGCCGCATTCCTCGACATAAAACTCAAATACCTTGATGCAGAGAACCAACACCGTAATGAAATTGCTAAATACTACTGCGAGAATATCCATCACCCCGATATCATTTTACCAGCCCCTCCCGACTTCTTCAGTACTAAACTCCAAACAATTCCACTGAGCGATGTCGAAATACAAAACATAAGACTAAGTAACCAAAACAACTTCTCACATGTCTGGCACCTCTTTGTTATACGCCACCTCGATCGCGACAAGCTGCAGCAATATCTTGCTGAAAAAGGAGTTCAAACCCTTATTCATTACCCAATACCTCCGCATCATCAAAAAGCCTATGAAATTTGGCATAACATGAATTTTCCTGTCACAGAGCGGATTCATGATCAGTCACTAAGTTTGCCCATAAGTCCGGTAATGAGTGAGGATGAAATTAAAACTATTGTCGAAGTGGTAAATAGTTTTAAATAGCGTAGATATGTTTGATCAATTAAAAGAATTTCTTAAAAATAATCTCCCTGAAAATGTAAAAATCGTTCTAATTAGAATTATTATTCTTTTCAATCCGAATAGGTGGAGGTATAGAGATGTTTTTTTCTTTCTAAACTCAAATCAAGTTGTCCGTTATATTGCGCATCATTTGACTTCAAAACAATATGAACTTCGTGATTTAATTACAATAGATGAAGCAGCTTCTCAGAAAATACATAATATTGATTTCCTGTTTATCAGAATGATACCACTTCATTATTATCCTCCAGTATTTAATCGGACTGAAGGGGATGATGAATTTATGAAAGAAGCAGGTAGTTTCAGAAATTATGGAGCAGTATTTAAGGATGTAGCCATTATTGGTTGCTCTGATTTGATACTTCTGGAAAATGCGACAGCACTTTATGATCTAAAGGAAAATAATTTGAATGGAAGATATGCTTACACTGATGAAGCAATTTGTTATTATAAAAATAACAAATGCCTCCTAAAAGAAAAAATATCAGATCAAGTCATTGATAAAGCAATTTCCATGGTAGGTAATTACTCATTGAATTACTATCATTTGGTCATAGAAATATTAACGAAGTTCAAGATTATTAATGAAATTGGTATTGATACAGAAATCCCAATTCTACTAGATCAAAGATGCCTTAAGATACCCCAATATGTTGAATTGATTGATGTGTTAAATAGTCAAAAGCGCAGAATAGTCACTATTGACAATGGAGTTAGATATAAAGTCTCCAAACTATATTACTTTTCCAAATTGAATTTATTGCCCCCAAATTACACAGTAGGAAGTGAATTTAAATATTGTGATACACTATTTGATTTAAATAGTCTAAAATTTTTGCGCAGCAAATTGCTTCCCCACAGATCCGGGAATAAATTCCCAAAAAGGATTTTCTTGACAAGAAAGAATGCTAGTAACAGGAGGCAATACAATGAAAATGAGGTGTTTGGGGTATTAAAGAGATATAATTTTGAGGAAATTATTCCGGAAAACTATTCAATTGCTGATCAAATTGAGATATTCCATTCAGCAGAAATCATTTCTGGAGGCTCAGGTGCTGCTTTCACAAATTTGATATTCTGCTCAAAAGGATGCAAAGCCATTATTTTTACTTATAATGAATTGCCATTTTCGGGTTTCTCATCGCTGGCCAGATTTGTTGAGGTTGAACTGGTTTACATAACTGCATTAGAGGGTTATATGAATTCGAATGACATTCACCATGATTTTTCGATCAATCAGCAGAAACTGAAAGAGTTTATGGATCAATGGATAGCATAATAAAAATAAGGGTATATAAAGCTGAACTTTTAATTGTCTTTTCATTTATTAAGAACGAATAGTGAATACAGAAAGACCACTCGTTTCTATTATCGTTATCACTTACAATTCGGCTAAATTTGTGCTCGAGACCCTCGAAAGCGCCAGGGCACAAACCTATCAGAACATTGAGCTGATCGTGTCTGATGATGGCTCAACGGATGAAACTGTCAACATTTGTAATCAATGGATTGAACAGAATAAAGAACGGTTTGTAAGGACAGAATTAATCACAGCGAATGAAAACACAGGAATCCCAGCCAATTGCAACAGAGGAGTCAATGCAGCAAAAGGAGAGTGGATGAAATTAATTGCGGGGGATGATATCTTAGTAAACTCAGCAATCCAAGAAGCAGTTCAATTTTTCAGTGGTAATGCGGATATTAAAATATTTGATTCCCGGGTTGAAGTATACAATGAAAACATGAGTGTGAAAATTGGAGACTATGATATCAATAAAGATCTGTTTTATTACAATGGAATTTCAGCAGCAGAACAACTCGGGTTGTTTGTAAAAAGATTAGATGGGCGCAGGATTATCTCAACTCTCGGGGTTTTTGCATCACGTAAATTAATTGAAAATATTGGAGGATTTGATGTCAAATATAAGTTACTGGAAGACGCTCCTCTATGGTTCAAGATCATGAAATCCGGCATTAAATTTCATTACCTGGATAAAGTGACTGTCCTTTATCGGAGACATGAAAATGCTATCTCTAAACAACCTACTAACCATGATACAAATGAAAAGATATTATCTGATTTTAAGTTAACCGTCGATCAATTTATGTGGGATCATTTCTACGAAAGATGTGATTTCTTACAAAAAGTGAACTTAATCTGGATGAGGGGCTTATCGAAAATTGTGATATGTTTGGGGAATAAAGGTATCATTGCACAGCTATTATATCGGTGTGGACGATCTCTTCAACCAAGGCGCCTCCATGGGTTACGAAGAAGATACAGGGAGTTGTTTAAATCGATATGATTCAATGAATTATCGCTTTGTAATTGGATAATCAAATTAAAATGAACAATTTACGATTTAACGGGATGAAGTATATCCAGCAGGCTAAAGCATCCGCTTATGTATAGATTTTTGTATTCAATTTATTACATACGATTTCATTCAAAAAGACTTGACTGGCTATTTTTAAAATTATACATCAGGATTTTTAATGTAGTCATTCCTGTTTATTTTCGACTGACATCCTTCAGAAAGAAATATAGATTAACGGATGTGCAACATATAAGAGAGATTAAATATGTTGTATCGCTTACAACCTTTCCCGAAAGAATTGAAAATGTTTGGCTGGTAATTGAAACCATTTTACGTCAGAAAACGAAACCAGATGTAATCATATTATGGTTGTATGAAGGGGAGTTCCCTGATAAAAATTTCTTGCCTGGGAAATTATTAAATCTGGAAAAACGTGGACTGCAGATTCGATTTTGCGATGATAACCTGATGCCTCACAAGAAGTATTATTATACTTTACAGGCTTTTCCGAACGCGAATATCATAACCATTGATGATGATTTCTTCTATCCCGTTAATCTGATCAGGAATTTACTCAGCTATCATGAAAGATATCCAAAATCAATCTGTTGTACGCGTTCCCGCGAGATAAAAATATCACAAGGATGTATTCAATCCTATCAGAAATGGCCTAACATAAAAGTAAATACAGAACCTTCATATAAATATCTGACAATGGGTGGAGGAGGAACATTATTCCCCCCTTTTTCATTAAGCGCTGAAACTTTAAACAGGGATGCAATTAAGGAATTTGCTCTGACGGCCGACGATCTATGGCTGAAAGTCATGAGCCTGCTCAATAAAACTAAGGTTGGGTGCTTGGGAGGTGAATATCCCCGGGTACCCATACCAATTAGAAATAAATCCGGTTCCAAACTTATGGATAAAAATATCTCTTTGGGACAGAACGACATCATTTTTAGCTCCTTGATAAAGAAATATAATATTCCTGTATATGTCTTTGATGATGAAAAGAATTGATACAATTAGCTATGCGACCATTTTTCTCCATCATAATCCCAATTTATAACAAAAGACCCCATATTTGTCGATCTGTCGGTTCGGCATTAAATCAAAGTTTTTCTAACATTGAACTTCTTGCTATAAATGATGCATCAACGGATGGTAGCTTGGAAGAGTTGGAGAAATTTACAGACGGTCGAATTAGAATTTTGCACCGTAGTACCCCCGGTCCAGGTGGTTATGCTGCTCGTAATCTGGGCATTGAAAATGCCAGGGGAGAATGGATTGCTTTTCTGGATGCAGATGATGAATGGTATCCCTACCATCTGGAGAGAATGTATCACTTAAACACGCAATTTCCAAACACTAATTTTATGGGATGTGGATGGGAAATAAGAGACAAGCTTATTAGAAACCTTGATAGTTATTATAAGAAAAATTATCATCGTGGTAATCATGAATTGGATACTAAAACATATTTATTCTGCTATTTACATGGATTGCCACCAATAAATACAAGTGTTGCATGTGTGAAAAGATCTTCATTAAAATCACAAAATCTTTTCCCGATTGATGTGAAAGCTCAACGGGGTGGTGATTCCTATGCCTGGTTTAAAATGATTTGTCATCATAGGCAAATGGCTTGGAGTGCTCATTTGGGTGCAATATATTATCAGGATTCAGTTAACATGGTTACTAAGTATGCTCCATCAACTCCATATTTGATGCGTAAAGAAATTTACAATGAACTTTCATTAAACCTTAACTCTGTTGAAAAAATATTGCTAAAAAAAAATCTTAATAAAAAGCTTAAATATGCTTGGGTACGTAATATAAGAAGGGGAAAGAAAAATTTTACCCTATTTACA
Source organism: Prolixibacteraceae bacterium (assembly GCA_017998095.1). The sequence goes on from JAGODU010000064.1 coordinate 14,124, forward strand.
AAATTATATTGGAAAGGTGATATACCTAATGTGTTAAAACTCACTTTAATTTCAATATTACCTAGCAGCCTTATAAATCATTATTTATCAAAGCGAAATCCAAAGAAGTCAAAGCCAGTAGATGATCTTTACTAAGAAGGTTATCATTTTTTGAATATTGTCTATATTAATGATTGCAGTAATTAATTTCTTGCCTGGTAATCAGATCTGGAAAAAATTTACTGTTATTTTGGAATTACCAGATGAAAAAATATTAAGTGTCATCGATATAAGAGTATCTGAAAATATTTTTAATAATTTCATAAAAATAATCGTTGTAACGAATAACTTTCTAAAATATCAGAAGATAATTACTATGTTATTATGTTCCCACTTAAAAATTGATTTCTAAAAATTTTTTATGAAAATCCTTGTCATCTCCAATAATTATCCCTCCCATAAAAATCCTTCTCATGGCATTTTTGTCTATAAACTAATTCAAAAGTTTGTGGAACAGGGCCATGAAGCTACTGTGATTGCTCCTCAAAAATTCAGGAATATTTTTAAAAAAAGTCAATCATACGGCCCTGAAAAAGCACGAGTTTTCAGGCCATTGTTCCCGAGTTTTTCAGCAAAACAAATTGTTTTTTTCAATACTTATCTACTGTCACATTGGGCTCAAAAAATTGTAATAATGCGCGCAGTTAAAAATCATAGAATTGATTTTGATGTTGTATATAGCCATTTCCTTCATAATGCATTTATTTCAATAGAAGCCTTAAAAAAATATCAAAAACCCTTCATTACCGCGTTAGGTGAAAGCGATAATTTTAATCTGACTAAAAGTTGGTTCAGTTGTAAAAGATTCAATTACTTACTTAAGGAAATAAAAGGATACATTGCAGTTTCAGAGCAAATTAAAGAAAAATTGTTAAGTTTACACATACCTGAATTCAAGATTATTATTGAACCAAACGCAACTAATCTTAGCATATATAACAAAGGTGATAAAAGAATTTTACGTAAAAAGTATTACTTTCCAGAAGATAAATTTATTGTTGCCTTTACGGGCAACTTTATTGAACGTAAAGGTCCACATCGGCTACTTTCAGCTATTGAAGGATTAGATAATATAGGTGCTATGATGATTGGTGGAGGACCAATTAAGCTGAAGAGTAAACAAATATTGTTTAAGCAACGTGTGCCCAACCATATTGTTCATGAACTGTTGAATTGTGCAGATGTTTTTGTTCTGCCTACCCGTCATGAAGGCTCAAGTAACGCAATTATTGAAGCTATGGCCTGTGGTCTTCCCATAATATCATCCGACATCCCTGAAATAAGCAGCCAGTGCGATCCTTCTTTCTCTATCCTGGTCGATCCCATGGATATAGACTCCATTCGCCGGGCCATATTAACAATCTTCAATGATCCCGGACTGAGGGATAGTATGTCAAAAAATGCACTGGCATGGTCGAGAAAATTTGATCTCAACCAGCGCGCTGCGAGGATTCTAGATTTTATTTCAACTTTTGTCAATGAGTAAACTTTCCATTACCCACCTCAACTCATACTTCATCGCCAGTCCGCTGCACAGCGAGCTCATATCTGCACTCGACAGGCTGGGGATAAAGCAGAATGTATTTGTACCTGTTCAAAAAGCTTCCCTGATCAGCAAAAACCTCCCCGATGAGTTACAGGCCGGACATATCTATTATATACATTGTTTCGGAACCATTCACAGATACCTCTGGCCCCTGAAAATGCTCAGAATATGGAGGGCATTCAAGAAACATTATGAAAAAAATCCTACGCCCCTTATCCATGCCCATACCCTTATTGTCAACGGACTAATCGCTTATTGGGCTCATAATAAATGGGGAGTACCCTATGTGGTCACGATCCGGAATACGGATTTAAATCTGTTCCTGAACAGAATACCGTTCTTCAGAGCCCTTGGTTTGAAAGTCCTGAACCATGCAGATCAAATCATTACCATCTCTCCGGCTTACCGCGATAACCAGATGACCAGATTTTTTACGAAAGACAAGCATCTATCTATTTATGAGAAATGTGTCATCATTCCAAACGGCATTCACGACTTCTGGATCCGGAACCAACAACAAAAACAACAGCGACAAACAATACCTGCTATCGTCTTTTCCGGAAGGATGGACAGGAATAAGAACCTGGATGCACTGCTTACGGCATGCGAATCTCTGTCCGGATCCGGTTTTGCTTTAACATTGAACATACTTGGAGATGGCCCTTTGCTATCCGGTTTCAAAGCAAGACAGTACGGTTTCCCTGTGAAGTTTTACGGACATTTATCGAAGAAAGAACAGATTCTGGAAGTTTTACGAAAATCTGATGTGCTTGTTGTCCCCTCCTTTAATGAGTCTTTCGGACTGGTTTACCCGGAGGCCATGTCGCAGAGTCTGCCTGTTATTTATACCAGGGGACAGGGCTTTGACGGGCATTTTCCTGATGGGTATGTCGGTTTTTCGGTCAATCCGTATGATGCTGATGAAATTGCAGAGAAGATCAAGCTTGTATTTGCGGATTATGATCGTTTATCATCCAATGCGCATAATCTTGCCCCGGAATTTTCGTGGGAGAACGTAACAGGAAAACTGATAAAGATATATAATGCCATCATAAAAGATTAGTCATCCATGAACATCCTCTTCTTCGCCCACTTTGCAGGATCTCCGCACCATGGAATGGTCTATGGTCATTACTACCTTGCCCGGGAATGGGTGAATGAGGGACACAACGTAACAATTGTCGCCGCCTCTTATGCACATACCCGCTATGCACAACCTGTACAATCCCGGCAGATCACTGCCGAAAGTATAGACGGGATCCGCTATGTATGGGTGCCTACGCCGCCTTATGACCCCCGGTCCGGCATAGGCAGGGTAAGGAACATCCTGTCTTTTTCGTTCCGATGCCGGTTCAGCAAACTTCCCATTGAACATGCCGATCTTATCATCTGCTCCTCGCACCACCCGTTCCCGATCTATGCAGCCCGCCGGTACGCCAGCAAGTTCAATGCACGGCTTGTGTTCGAGGTCCGCGACCTGTGGCCGCTGTCGCTCATTGAACTGGGCGACATCTCCAGGAAAAATCCCTTCATCGCCTGGATGCAGTGTGCAGAAGATCAGGCCTATAAAAAAGCGGATCATGTTGTTTCAGTGCTACCCGGGGCAAAGGAATATATGATCAGCCACGGTATGGCACCCGAAAAATTCATCTTTATTCCCAATGGAACCAATTTAGAGGAAAAAAACCAGGTACATCCTTTGCCCGATGCGCATGTTCAACAAATGGAAAAATGGAAGGACGAAGGCAGGTTCTTGATCGGCTATGCCGGAAAACTGGGACTCTCGAATGCACTGCACACCCTTCTCGAGGCACTGGCCCTGTGCCAGGATGAACAGATAGCCGTCGTCCTGATGGGCTCCGGTGCTTTTCTGAATGACCTGAAAACAAGAACTTCAGAACTCCATATCGAAGATAGCGTACTGTTCCTGGATCCTGTCAGTAAGGAACAGGTGGCGTCTTTTCTGGAGCTTATGGATATAACCTATATCGGGCTCCAGAAAAAACCTATGTTTCAATACGGTGTCAGTCCAACCAAACTGAATGACTTCATGCTTGCCGGCAAACCCGTGATCTATGCCGTGGACGCTCCCGGTAACATCGTGGAAGAGAGCGGCGGAGGGATCAGCTGCGAACCGGAAGATCCGGAAGCGTTAAGCCGGGCAATGCTTGCTATGAAAAACCTGGGCCAGGCCCGGAGAGACGAAATGGGGGCCAGAGGACGTGCCTGGATCATGGCCAACCGCGATTACCGGGTGCTGGCTGAGCGCTTCCTGGCAGCAGTGACCAGGAATCCAGGATAGCATTCGTGTAGAAGGGAAAAGATAAGTCTTTGATGATCAATTGATCATCTTTAATGAAGAATCTCTATGCCGAAATACCTCATCATCGGCGCCAACGGCTTCGTGGAACTTTGAATAACCATCATTAGAACAATCGAAGTGGAATTCGAAGTTCAAGTAGAAGTAGTAATCGCTGGCGGGATTTTCCCGCTTTCAGCGGGACAGGATGTGCAACGGGGCTTTCTGCTGGCTGACCGCGAGTTTGTTGGCCAACACTGGCTGTCCTACCTCACCCACCGGCATATCCGCTACCATATCCGAATCCGGGAAAATTTCTGAGTTGTTATTCCACGAAATAGACATCATGTAAAAGCATCCTGGCTGTTTAACCACTTAAAGATCAATCAGTATGAATTTTACCGGGGGATTGTCTATGTCAATGGTCAACTTTGTTACCTGTCCGCCTCAAAAATCAAAAACAAGCAGGGAGCTCCGGAACTCCAGATCATTGTCTCGTTTAACAAACCCGATGAATCACAGTCATTATACAAATTAACCTATCTTGCAAGTGTCCTGTTTTCCAACGATATAGATAAATTTAAAGATGTTTGTAAATTTTTGTCATGTACTTAGATTAATGAGATATAAAAGTGAAAAAGTCCAGAATAATTTACCGGTGAATTTTTATGATAATAACCTACGGCTGAAAACCAAGTGACCTCTCTTTATTAACAGTTCTGTAGGATCCTGCAACAGAGGGTTTTTAAATGATATAGAAGGAATTGTATAATTAATTACATTTGCTTCGAAAGTAGTTCTATGGAGTGTTTGAATCAGTTGGAAGATCCGAATCTTGAAAGCATACAGAACCAACCATGTTGGAAGGGAAAGGAAAGCTGGAGTCTTACACAATCTACGATAGGTTAAACCGCAGACTTCACCGGATGTTTCATTTGAATCAACCGTCTGTTAAGGAAGAGGCGTTTTTAAAATCCCTGAAAAAGGAAAAAATTAACGTGTTCTGGCTGAGTATGGCTTTACAGGAGTTGAAGTGATGGGTATATGCAAAAAGTTGAAATTGCCGCTGATTGTTCATTTTCATGGGTGGGATGTTTCAAGGAATGATCTGATTGACAAGTTGGACAGGCACCTGACTCAGTTGCAAAAAGTGATTCAGGAAGCTATCAATGTGAGGATCCCGGCCATTCCAAAGGATTCCAGTAAGCCATGTTGAACCAGGAAATTAACTGTCAAATCAGTCACTTTTCCATTTCAAACCATACTGATCTGATATGATAAAGAAGCAAACAAAAGTGTTCACGGCAATGAACTTTAGCAAAAATTAATATGGCAGAAATTCAACCTTTTAATGATCTGGTGTCGGTAGTCATCCCGGTTTATAACCGGACTCAAGAAGTGAAGAGAGCCATTCAGAGCGTTTTGAACCAGAATCATCAAAATTTTGAAATTCTGGTTGTGGATGATGGTTCGGAGGAAGACATTAAGTCTGTCTGTAATAATTTTGATGACGAGCGTATCCGGTTCTTCAGAAACGAAACTCATACCAATGCCAACAGGGCACGGAATATCGGAATCCTGAATTCGAGGGGTGAATATATCGCCATGCTGGACTCTGATGATGAATTTTTACCTGGTCATATTGAGCGACGCCTGAAGAAGATCAAAGAGTGGGACTGTGATGGTATTTTCGGTAGTGCATATTATTTTGATGGAATTACTGAAAAACTAATGCTGAGTCGGCCACTTAAAGAGGGTGAACTTATGATAAACTATTTACTGTCTGATGGATTTGCGCAAACGTCTACCTATTTTTTAAAAAAAATGGTAGCCAGGGAAATCTTGTGGGATGAAACCTTGGAAAGACACCAGGATTTTGATTTTACAGTACGATTTGTCGCAAAATATAAGTTTTACAGTGATTATGAACCGACAGTCCGAAGGTATGGTGATATTGGAAAGGAAAGAGATTATAAGTTGGATTCATGTATAAAGTTTATAAACAAGCACCGGGACTCAATTTCTAAAAGTGTCTATAACAATTATCACAGGCAAATCTATAGAAGGATTGCGAGTTATGAAAGCAAGAAATATGTTAAGTATTATGCATTAAATAGCTATAAATACATATATTTCGTTTCATTTAATGATTTTTTGACTGTCCACAGAAAACTACACATATTCAGGATTCTGATTTTTTTGAAATTTATATTTCTGCACATATCGGCTTTCATGGGAAGGAGTGAATGATATTCAGTATTCGTCCTGCATCAAATCCAGGTTGAATTGTTATAATGTAGATATAGGCATCGAGAATCACGAACACACACTAATTGAATACGTTAGTCAGTATAATCATTCCCTGTTACAACCAGGCTCACTATCTACCTGATGCTCTCGAAAGTGTTTTGGCTCAATAGTATCCTGAGTGGGAATGTATTATTGTGAATGATGGCAACTGCGATCAAACCGAAGCGGTGGCAATAGAATGGGTCGCAGGGGATAAACGGTTTACCTATATTTTGAAAGAAAACGGAGGACTGAGCTCAGCCCGCAACAGGGGACTGTAGGCCGCAACAGGAAGATATATCCAGTTCCTGGATGCGGATGATGTGATAAATGAAGAGAAATTAAGCCTACAGGTCCTTCAGTTGACCGAAACACAAAATCTTGCACTATCCTATTGTGATTATTTCCCCTCAACCGAACGTAATTTAAAAGAGCTTTACACCTCGCGGTACCTGAATCCCAAATTCAAATCCAATCAGAACATGTTTATTTCGCAAGCATGATTAATTATCATTCTGTTGCTAAACTAAAATTTAGTAATTTTACTGAGGAGAAGAAAATGAATGCAGGAAATGCATTCATACAGGATGAGGGTCCTATAAACCATGTCAGCTTCAAAGATTTGTTATTTCAATCAGTCGACATAACAGGATAGTCATTTATAATATACCAAATTGGTGAATTTCGCAATGCCGGCTGTTTCCGTTATCATCCCCAGCTTTAACCATGCCAGGTATTTGCGACAGCGCCTGGATTGCATTTTCGAACAAACCTTCCGGGATTTTGAAGTGATCCTGCTGGATAATGGAAGCACTGACCAAAGCATTGAAATTTTAAAGGAGTATGCAGTTCGTGATCAGGTATCCCATCGAATGGATTTCCAGATTGAAGCGGTCCAAATTAGATAATTGTAAAATCCGGAGCAAAATGTACCACCAAATCCGGAGTAAAGTGTACCAGTAAATCCGGAGCAAAGTGTACCACTTTTTGAAGGATTAAAAGGGACCGGTTATTCGAGATTAGATCAACCCGGG
>JAGODU010000277.1:0-2569 GCA_017998095.1 Prolixibacteraceae bacterium
CAATTATATGTCATTTCCGAGTAATCGGAAATCCACTCCCAGTACGGGTTATAGATACCAATATACACGAGTATGACTCTTTTTATACCAAGTTGCTTTCATAAATATAATTAAAGTGTCATTTCGACCACCCGATAAAGTAAGAACTTTATTTAAATGGAAATGATATAAGGACTTATGAAAAATAGAAAGTCAAAATCCCCCCTCCCCCCCCTTTGAAAAAGCTAACGATTATACACAAATATTAGTTCTTGTAAAAAGGGGGATATAGTAATTTTGTTCTTTTGAAATTTATTCCGTAGGAATTATATATTTGTAACATGAATAACCTTTGACTGTGCTTATCCCGTAGGGATTATATATAAAAAAAGCTATTATATATTTAATTCCTACGGAATAAAAAAAACTAAAAAAAAGCATTGTTACAAATATTTTATCCCTAACGGGATAAGTTGAATAGCAGCACGTTTCAAAGATGTGTATAATCGTTAGTTTGAAAAAGGGGGGTAGGGGGGATTTCTTAGTGCTGTTCTGTGTTTCACTGGTTTTGCAAAAAAGATGTCATTGGCAACCTCCTAATAAAGCAAATTCTTTATTTAAATTGAGATGACACCTCTTAACCCTGTCATTCTGAAGCGCAGCGAAGAATCTCACAACTCATTGCTACCACAGAGTTTGAGATTCTTCACTTCGTTTCGGAATGACAAATAAACATATTTTATCATTAAAAGCAACTTGGTATCACAGTTTTTTGCTAGCAAAGAGTTTTAGATTCTTCGCTGCCCTTAGAAATGACAAGACTAATTATCAATTATCAATTGTCAATTATCAATTATCAATTATCAATTATCAATTATCAATTATCAATTATCAATTATCAATTATCAATTATCAATTATCAATTGTCAATTGTCAATTGTCAATTATAAAAAGAAAGCCAGTACTATTTTATTAGCACTGGCTTTTTTTAATTAAAAATGAATTTAATACTTACCGAAATCATCACCATCAAGACTAATAATATCTTCTGGTCTTGTTCTTTCCTGACGTCTGCTTTCAGGCAAAGCGTTAGTCCTGTGACTACGCCCTGTAACCATACCTGAACCATACCCTGAATTTCTTGAATCAGAAGAATATCTTGAAGACATTTCATTTTTTAGTTTGAAGCGGTCAATCATTTGTCTTAACTGATTTGCCTGTCCGGAAAGCTCTTCGGCTGCTGAGGCACTTTCTTCGGCACTTGCGGTATTAGTTTGTGTAACTCTGTCAATCTGAGTTAAGCCCTCATTTATTTGTGCAATACCCTGTGCCTGTTCATTTGAAGAAGTAGTAATTTCAGCAACAATATCTGCTGCTTTAATGTTCTTATTCTTAATTTCTTCAAGAGCTTCACTTGTTTTTGTTGCAAGATTAGAACCTTTTTCAACAGTTTTAATACTGTTTTCAATCATTTCAGAAGTTTCTTTTGCAGCAGTGGCACTACGGGCAGCCAAGCTACGAACTTCCTCAGCAACAACTGCAAAACCTTTGCCGTGTCTTCCAGCGCGGGCAGCTTCAACAGCAGCATTAAGAGCAAGTAAGTTTGTTTGGAAAGCGATGTCATCAATTGCTTTAATAATTTTTGAAATATTCTTACTTGATTCATTGATTTCAGTCATAGCAGTATTCAACTGATTCATTTCAATGTTACCCTTTTCTGCGGATTCACGGGCTTCTAAAGTAAGCACATTTGCCAAATTGGAGTTTTCGGCATTGAGTTTAGTTTGCGAGCCAATTTCAGTCATTGAACTGGTTATTTCTTCAAGAGAAGCAGCTTGCTCTGTTGCACCCTGAGAAAGTGCAGTACTTGCATCGGAAACCTGCAGAGCACCGCGGTTCACTTCTTCAACTGTATTCCTGACTTGAGAAAGAATTTCGCTTATAGATTCAATTGTTTCATTTACAGCATTTTTCAGTGCTAAGCTATCACCCTTATAATCGCTTGTCATCTTCTTTGTTAAATCACCTTCAGCCATCGCCTGCATAACAGCAATAGTTTCTTTAAAAGGCATTAAATCAACAGTTGTGTTTAAAGCGTTTTTCATAACAGCGTGGTCACCTTTGTAATCGCCTTTTACTTTAACTGACAAATTACCTTCAGACATTTGCTTTAATGCTTCAACAGTTTCAGCAATAGGATTAAGAATAGCATCTAAAGTATTATTTATTCCTTCTATTATTCTTCTGTAATCACCATGATGCTTGCCTGCGTCTGCACGGGTATCTAATTTTCCTTCAACAGCAGTATTTGCTAAAAACAGAGTTTCCTGGATTAATAAATTAATAGCATCAATGCAAGTATTCAAATTATTTTTTATTTCATTGAAATCGCCTTTATAATTATCTGTAATTTTTGCTGGAATGTCGCCTTTACTTATTCTATCAACGTATTCAGCGGCTACATTTAAAGGACCTATAACATTATCTAATGTGTTGTTTACTCCTTGGATAATAGCCCTGAAGTCGCCCTGATGTTTAGTTGCATCTGCTCTAACGTCTAATTTTCCCTGAATTGCTGAATTTGCAAGGA
>JAGODU010000277.1:2669-4306 GCA_017998095.1 Prolixibacteraceae bacterium
TTTGCATCTTTAACCAATAAACTTACGGCATCAATACATTGATTTAGATTATTTTTAATTTCGTTGAAATCGCCTTTGTATTCTTCAGTAATACGTGGCGGAATGTCACCTTTACTGATTCTGTCAATATATTCGGCAGCTACGTTTAAAGGACCTATAACATTATCTAATGTGTTGTTTACTCCTTGGATAATAGCCCTGAAGTCGCCCTGATGTTTAGTTGCATCTGCTCTAACGTCTAATTTTCCCTGAATTGCTGAATTTGCAAGGAAATTTGCATCTTTAACCAATAAACTTACGGCATCAATACATTGATTTAGATTATTTTTAATTTCGTTGAAATCGCCTTTGTATTCTTCAGTAATACGTGGCGGAATGTCACCTTTACTGATTCTGTCAACGTATTCAGCGGCTACATTTAAAGGACCAATCACAGCATCAAATGATTTATTTATGCCATCGACCATTTCAGCATAAGCACCAGATAATATGCTCGAATCTCCTCTAATATCTAATTTACCTTCGTCGAACGCTTCCAACATTACCATAAACTGTGCAACTACATTGTTTAAATTGCTCTTAACAGTATTTACACTTCTAACTAAAATATCATTAGCCGAGCGTTCCTGAATACTCACACTTAAATCACCCTCTGAAATTTTAACCAATACATCAGCAACCTGATTATTAGAATCAATAAGCATATTTAAATTATTTTTCAACTCATTGAAATCACCTTTGTATTCTTCGGTTACACGTGGCGGAATGTCGCCTTTACTGATTCTATCCACGTATTCAGCAGTCATATTTAAAGGACCAATAACAGCGTCTAACGTTGAATTAAAGCCGTTAACAATAGATTTAAATTCACCGTCATAAGGAGCAGTATCTCCTCTACGGTCTAATTTTCCTTCAACAGCAGCATCAGCGACAGTATTCATTTCTTTAACAAGGTTTTGTATAGAAACTGCCATCTGTTTCATCGAACCAAGTAATTGTCCAGTCTCATCTTTTGAATTGCTTTCTAAATTCACATCCATATTTCCTTTGGCAATGTGTTCAGCAGCATCTACTCCTTGCTTTAAGGATTGAACAATTCTTTTAACGATTAAGTAAAGCACCAGAATAACTACCCCTAATGCTATTAATACTGAAATAATAATAATCATCTGAAGTTCAGCAAATATTGCTTCGTAATCTTCTGAATACCTCCCAACTGTAATAAAACTTTTTATTGGTTCAATATATCTAAAATATTGAGTTTTTTCCCGTCCTTCCCAATCATAAACAACGACACCATCTTTTTTTTCTTTCATTTCCTTAAAGAAATCATATTCTGCTAAGCTGTTTCCTGTAGAACGAGGATGGGCAGTCATAATACCATTTTCATCTACAATATAAGGATAGCCGGAGCCAAAATATTTCTTAGTTTTAAAGTCTTCTGAAAGAGCAGTATAGTTCATTTCTGGCTGAGCTACTGCAATAATGCCGACTATTTCTCCGTTGATTTTTAGTGGTTCGTAAGCTGCTATTAACCAGACTCCAAGCACCTGATTTCTACCAATATAACGTTCTCCCCTTTCGATTGCCTGGGCAACAGGGCTATCATAAGGAATAACAGAACCAACGGCACGCTT
>JAGODU010000065.1 GCA_017998095.1 Prolixibacteraceae bacterium
GCTCGATATGGAATGGTTTATTAGAACTTAAATCAGAAACAGATACCTTGTTTTGTGTGTTGGCATATTCGGAGATTCTGCTCACAATCTCAGAAAACTTTGATTTATCAGTAACTTTTGAAAGTTTAATCTGAACAAATATTTTCGAAATATCAACCTTGTCTTTTTTCCATGTATGGTAAATAGATGCTGTTGTTTGTCCGCCATTTACAATCTGAAGGTCACTAACCGACCCAATAGCCTTACCCCGGCCATCAGGAAGGTCAATAATACAAACATCTTCGGTGGTTGCAGCTATCCCATTGTTGAATGCAAGAAACATGTGAGGTTCTTCTATGATGGTTTTCCGGATGCCTTTGTTGATTTTGCCGGTAAACTGGAGGAATGACCTGACATTCTGCTCAAGTAACCTGGATCCGTATTGCTCATAGATGGATGCAAGCACACTGCCGGGAACTATTGCGAGATAGGATTTATATTCATCATTATTTGTACTTACATCAATACAGGGAATTTCTATTCCATTACCAATAAAATCTATTGTAATCGGGACATGTGATTTTTCTGAAATATTGTAGAGGTAGTTAATGTCAATAATCCTGTAATAGATAGTGTATCCCGCAATTTTATCGGAGTTTTTAAACTCAGATTTTATTTCACCATCTGTCAAAAGAAAGACATTTACACGACTGAGATACTCTTTAACATCAGCAGAATCGGCTAATGTTTGTGCCAGATCATAAATCTGGGATGATTCTTCAATTTCATTTACATAGTCTTTATACACGGCGTTACGGAAAAACTTTAGCAGTCTTTCAACCGCCTTTTCAGCATCGCCTTTTGAAATTGATGAAATATTGTCTGTGCCATTATAAACGGTTATAAACAGATCGAGTGTTTCGTAGTTTTCCGATAAAGCATAAGCATTAATTTTATGCTCTACACCACGACCGGATATTTTCTCGTCATATTTGACCTGATAGTTTTCGGTCTCACCGCCATCGGCCAGCAAGGCAAGTGCCGTATCAGTAAAAATCTGTTCCGGAGTATTTCCATCTTCTTCTGCAACAAGTTGAGATTTTATATCTTCCTGCAGATTGACATAAAATTTTATAAGTTCAGTATTTTCAATAGATTGCATTATTCACAAATTAATCGGGTAAATAATTTATTTTCGCTAATAAGATATTGCTGACAATCGGAAATAACCACTGAATATTTTACATCACCTACACCTGGTAATAAATCAGTTTCAGTGATGCGGGGAAAATTATCCTTTACAGTAAAAATATTGTCCTGCCTGATATTATAACCAATCTCTTCATAAAGGCTACTATGAATATCAAAATAACCTGCTTCATGTAATTTAAGATTGAATAAATGAAAAGCCGGAATATCACTTAAAAGAAAATCGCCCAGGGATTTTACAATATCATTCAGTGTTTCGCCATGCTTAACCCTTATATCCAACGAAAGATGGTAAAGATATATCTCAGGAATAAAGGAATCATCAAGCTGGCGTTCACTGCTAATATGAATTTTCTGGTGGTTATTACCGTGTGTGGTTTTCACTTCAACAGCCCAGCTGCCAAATTGAAAATCCTGTACTGATTTTGACGGACCAAGCCAGGTATTAACACATGAAAACGGTTTTGCAACTGAATTTAGATACTTTCGGAGAAAATATAATTCACCATATAAACCCCGCTGAGCTTCTGCTGATAATCCCTGCAATCCAATAATTTCAAAAAGGTTTTCCCATTTTGACAGTCTGTTTAAAAGCACATTAACAAGTTCTGTTTCTTCTGTAATAGCTGAAACCTGAAAAATAAGATCCTCACATAAAACCGAAAAAATATCTTTATGAATCCGGTTAAGTAAAATAATCAGAAGAAAGTTTTTGTTATTGTTTTTTTCATCCTGAAAGATTTCTACTTTAATATCTTTCAAATGCGCCCACTGTTTTATATCCGGTTCGTTAGTCTTTGTTATGTTTACAGCAATACACCTTAATTTTTCAGGAGACCTGAGCGCTACAAAAAGATCAGGATATACTGAAGCGGCATAACGTTTCAATAATAAACCGGAACTCTGCAAAAGATCATTTTCAAGTTCCTGCCAGATAGATTCAATCTTCATCTTCATAATTTTCATTCAAATTATCATCAAAATCAAACCAGTCAATCAGATTTTCATTGATACGGTATGAAACAAAACTATTGTTTCTGCTGCCAGGAAAGCTGATTGCAAAACCAACATAAGGAATATTATAAGCAGGAGTTTCAGCACCAGAAGGATCGAGAAGGTATATCAGCAATAAGGGGTTTTCAGGACGCCTGATTTCATTACGGACGATTTCACCATTGGGATAAGCAGGGCTGCCTTCTTTTTTCTTTTTACGCCATTGTTCTTCCGTTAATTCTTCCGCTTTTTTATATTCATCTGCACTAAGATCAATAAATTCATCTTTAGGGCTGATAATATGTGATTTCCGCAAATAATAAATATCAGAATTTGAATTTTTTTCATCCTGAGTACGGATATAACATCCAATTTTATTCTCCTGGTTATGGATATTAACCAGCTGCTGAAAGGATGCTTTTGGTTTGGACATGAGAGCCACGCGCCAACTGGTAAGCTCACCATCTGATAATTTCAGGTTAATAAAACGTATAAGATTCACAGGGTCATAAGCTTTGAGATTATCCAAAATCTGGAAGCCCTTAAAAAAGTCAAGAATGTGTTCAGGATTTACATTTTTCCAAAGATAAAATCTGTCCTCTCTGTTATAATTTTTATCCAGCGAATTAAAAAAACGGACAGTGGTTTCAAGATTGTTTTTAATTGTATTAATATCCTTTTTTAACTCATAAGATTCGACCAGGCGGCCGGACCATGATACCTGGATATCAACCGTTGATTTCATTTTATTGGATGCTGTAATCTGCAAAACACCCGGGTGAGTGCGGACCTTCAGAGCGTATTTTTCAGGTGTGGAATCAGCAACATCAGACATATAATCAAATTCCTCTCTTAATTCTTCAGATGCATGCGTAATATGACAGAACCATTCATTAAGTTCACGACTGGTAAAAAGACGACATAAATCAACATATCCGGGGCGATAACCAAACCATCTTCCCATCTGCATCAGTGTGTCGTACATTTTAGAGGCACGCAGATAATAACTTACAGAAAGACCTTCAAGCGTAAGTCCACGTGAGAGTTTATCGCCCCCAACTGCAATTACGGATAATCCTTCTTTATGGTCAAAATAATTCAGAATATCACCGGAACCTCCGTTAACCTCACGCACAACAATTTTCGAAACTGTGCTGTTTAGTTCCGGCAGGACATCTTCCCAGGCATGAACAATCAGGCGGGCATCAATCTGAGAAAAAACAGAGGAACTTATCTGTTCTGTTATGGTTTTATAGGAGCTGTAGTTTGCTGAATCTTCCTCAAATGTTTTTCTGAACTCCTCAATAATTTCGGGCATGTTCTGATCAATACCGCGCCTATAATAATTGAATAGATTTGAGACCATTTCATAAATTTGATTCTGCCATCTTATATAACGGGTAACATGCACCAGCATTGAATTATGTTCGTTCTGCTGTCCCCGTAACCGCCTGACTGCACATGTGAGGATAAAACAGCGAACAGCACATTTTAATGATTCCGGAATAAATGAGGGTAAAGGATCAGCAGCCTTGTGTTTGTTGGGTACAAAATCAGCATAATCATTAATTCTGAAAACAATCGGTAACACCGTTTCTGATGGATCATCATCCTCAACAAGCCTGAACCCGAATATCTTTTCAGGACCAATATAGTTTGATGGTGCCGGAAGATTAATAATAAAGTCGCGCGGAAAAATATCATTTTCGTTCAATGGAATGAAGATGTTGGCAAAAGGTGTTGCAGTATATCCCACATATCCTGATTTTGCAAAAAGCGCCAATATCTGAGTAATTGCCTTATTAATTGCACTTCTTTTATCAGGGTCATTTGAAACATTAATTGATGCATTATCTGCTTCGTCATCAATAAGTAATAATGTTTTATCTTTTATTTTTTTATTTCCCTGCCCATCATCAGAAGCATGCACAGACAGCCACCGGTATAAATTTTCAAGTCTGGTTTTGTTCTTTTTTACAACTGCAATTATTGGTTCCCGGGTGTGAAAATTGTAGGTGCCCCTTTTGCTGAAATCACCATTTTCATCACTGGATGTAAAACTATGAACCGGATAAATAACATGACCAATACCTGCGCCAATTCTGCTGTTACCTGTATTAAAAGCTCTCTGATATTTTGTATCAAAACCAAGAAATCCTTCATCAATCCGAAGCTGAGTCTGTGTTCTGAGATTGTTGTGCAGACCTGCGAGGATAATTATCATATTATAACCGGCGTCCGCTGCCTTACAAACCAAACCTGTATAGTTAGATGTTTTACCTGATTGTACCTGGCCAACAACAAGGCCCTTTTTATCAAAACCAATTTCAAGTGACGGATCATAAAGTCCATCCAGGGTTTTGTCGGTAAGCCGATCCAAGTGATCAATAGTTTCGGGGGCGAAATTTTTATTGTACTGGAGGTAGGTTTTATAACGTTTCCAGAAATTATCAGCAAGAGTAGCTTTTTTCTGTAACACCCAGGGACGTTTTCGTTCATGATCCTCAATGACACGAAATTCATCAATACGTATCCTGTATAGTGTTTCAATTTCTCTTATTAAAAGATTTCTGTCAAGGTCTTTAAACCTAGGGTTGGTCAAAACAAAGTCTACCTGCTTTTCAATTTCTTCCCTGGTGACCGAACCGGATTCAGGAAGCAAGGTTCTTATTGTAAGTATGGCATTATTCAGCATTATCACTATCTTTTAAATATTCAAGATACTCCGGAAAAAAGTTAAATGGTTCAATATTAAGAATAACAGCTTTTGCTTCATCTGCGGATTTGCCCTGCTTTACCAGATTAGAAAACATCGCTATCATTGTATTTCTTACTGGTTCCTGGTCAATACCTTCAAAGGGCTGGCCGTGAGGAGAATTGTTTTCATTTTCCTGAAGCGTGATTAGCGGAACAGGGACTGTTTCTTCAATAAACTGAATAACTTTTTCGATGTCAGATTTTAATGAATTCGCTTTACCGAATAAATCACGAAGCATGGGATGATCCCTGTTTATTTTATAAAACCGTTTGCCGTGACGTTTCCGTTCTTCCCAGAACTGATGAAATTCCTCGTTTGAGAACCGTCTTTTTATTACCCTTCCCTTATGTCTGTATACTTCCAGAGCCTGCGCCCTGACGTCTTTTGCAAGTGAATATATCTGTTCCCTGAAACGTAAAGGAGGCCTTGCTATCGATTTTTTTATATCAATCTGCCAATCATCATCTACATCATTCGGGATGTCAACAAATATTCTGCACAGATCATAATGTACCTCTTTTTTAAAGAAACCAAGCCAGTCGCCTGCCACAAGCAATCTTTTATTGCGGTAAACATAAAAACCCTGGTGAGCTGTCCAGCTTTCTTTCGGCCCCTTGCCATATTCGTATTGTTCAGTTGTGAGCTTTGAACGGTGAGGCAATACGTAACCTTTGAGAGTTATTTTACCATTGCCTATTTTCATTTCCGGTTTAGCCTGTAAACCATCAAAACCAATCATAAAAGGATCCCAGGAAGATATTTTTCTGCCCCTGAAATAAATATTCAGGCCGTCATTAATAAACCGGTGAAAAACCATTGACAGATGAATTTTTACATTTTCCATCTGTTTCATAAATTTATCCAAAGATTCACTACTGTCGGCTGATGTGTCTTTTGTAATCCTGTCTATTTCCCACCAGATAACTGCTGTGCCGGAATTGAGTTTTTCAATTTCGGTTTCAAATTTATTATCCGGGCAATAGTTTATCAGCGACCATGATGTTGATTGTGTGACATAATCAATATCCCAGCACCAATATGAAACCTTTCCTTCAGGCGGTTTTGAAATAACAGAGAACTTTCTGCATTGGGAAAAAGACGCGGTTTTAAGACCAAGGCCGAAGCGGCCAAGATCATTTTCTTTTCTGACTTCAAGAGGATGTCTGCTGCCAGGACGCATTGCATTTATCAGCTCCTCATTATTCATCCCTGCGCCATCATCAATTATTGAAATCATAGTGCCGGGACCTTTCCAGTCGTAATCAACCCAGATATTTTTTGCGGCAGCAGAAATTGAATTGTCAATTATATCAGCAACCGCTGATTCAAGACTATAGCCAATAGCCCTGAAAGTTTCGATCATGGATGAAGCTTCGGGGTTGGCCAGTGAGGTTTTATATTTTGAATAATTGATCACAAAATTTATGGATTAATCAATACTGTTTTATAATGGTTCAAAAACTATCTTATAGTTATCTCTATCCCTTTTAGCCACATTGATAGGAATATTAATTCGATTGTCTTGTAAGATTGACATAAGTATCTGTTTATTCTTGTCAGATATTTTTTCACCGATAATTATTGATGTCAATGCTGTCTTAGGATATTTAAATTTGATACCTTTTCCATCCGTGTTATTTGTATGACAGATCAGCCGGATTTCTTCTTCGTACCTCCATTCAACAGGTTTATAACAGAGCATTTTAACATATAAATCGAACAAGAGTTTTCTTGCGTCAGAAAGTGCCTTTATATATTCTGGAAGCAATTTATCAGGGACATGATTTTTCAAATTACGTCTGTAACTGTCTTCTTCTTCAATTACCATTTCGTGGTACCAGACCTGATCTTTAGCGACTTCATAAAGCATCGTATCGACCATAGGAGGGGATTCTTGATAAATTACATCATATATATCTGCATCAATTGCTTTATTTTCTTTCAATCTATTCCTGCTAAATTCAAGGCAAAATCCTCTAAGGCCATCAGCATAATGTGACCACATCAATATATTATCCATTCTTTTACAAAAACAAGAAAACCTTGCACTTTCAATGTAGTTTGTCACACGCATTGAAAACTCATGATTGAATTCCTGACAATAATCAATAACTTCATCTGCTCCATTAGGACCAGGATCATAACCCCATGCAGAGACAATACTGTTATAACGATCTTTTTCACGAACAGGGTCAGGTATACCTGTTTTCTCAATGCACCAACATTCAAAAGGGTCGTTAAAAGCAGAATAATGATTACAATATATCTGGTTTCTGGATAGATTTGTCAATGAACAATCATCTGCAGAAAAAAACTTATATATGACGTTTTCATTGATGCCCATTGCAACTTTTTAATTCGTTCGCACTTAAAGTCCATTGAATCTGAATTGAGGTGTAAATGCTTTTCTTTGGATTCAATTTGCCTGCTGGATTTTGAATAAAATAAATTTCAGGTGTACTACCCAAGTTTGATACGACACAGAGAAAATACTTCACCTTTTCGTTTTTAGCGACTGACCATTCTTTGTTTGTAAATAAAATGCCGCCTGAGAAATCGGACAAACCTTTGACCTCAACAAAAAATTGTCCTTTTGAGGATTCGATCCGGAAATCATAACCAATGCCAAGGTCGCGGCAATCGACAAGACTACCCGAAACTGGTTTTTGATGTTCTGAGAAGTATTGAATGAAAAATTCTTCGGCCTGACGGCCGGTTGGGGCTCTTAGTATAAATCTTGATGTCCCTGTCTTATTATCGTCCGTATTGACAACGTTAAGAAGCTGTTCCAATTCTTCCTCTTCATTATTTATTGCTCCTGAAATTATGTCGACGGCGATTTCACGAATTTGCGGTTCATCAAGATCTGCAAACGCACGTACAACCCGTATTCTGCTTGGGATCATAGGACGCTGATGCCATCCGGCGCGATGTCCAAACAACGGATCAAATTCATCTCTCCAATTTTTTACTGAATGTCGTTTGACATTCAATCTCTCCCCAATATCATCAAATGCATTATTCCATGTGTTATAGCCCATGTTTACCAAAGCGACATCGTTAAACATAGAGAGGTAATAAGCAACGTATAAAGCGAGTTTGTGGCTATTTTCCATCTTCTTTTTGTGGTTCGAGAAAATATAATGCTTCTTTTGTTTCATTAATATAGACACCACCTCGCACTAAATATGAGGAACATTTACGAATAATATCATTTGCAAGATCGTCAGAAATTGAAATTAATAATTGATAATCTTTTAAAAAAACATCGGGCGGCAAACTGCAAATTGTGTTAAAATCAATCAAGCCCCCATCGAATTTTGTAGTCTTTGGTAAAAACCGAAATCTATCTCCAATAATAGTCGATTTTACATCATCAGTCAAGCCCTTTCTTATATTCTCTTCTTTTAAAAAAGCTTTTAGCTGATCAGGAGATAATTGATTTATCGAGCAAAAAAGTATGTGATGAACATTGTTATTTGAAATGTTACATCTTGGATTTAATACAATTACAAAATCAGAAGCACTTTTTTTCTTGAAAATATCACAGGTCCAAAATTTATAGGCAGATGAGCGAATATAGTAATTCTCAACAGCATTAATATTAACATCCTCTATAGTATTCTTCTCAGCATTTATTGACGTTTCATTGTACAAATTGTGAAAAAGACATTTTATTGCAATTCTTTCAAATACTTCCTGTGTCCTTTCTTTGGTTCTATCCGGGCTAGACTTTTTTATAGAATTAATTATGCTTATAATTTCATTGCCCGAGAACTGCTGTCTGAAGGCAGAATGAATTTGTGACATGAATTTTTCTTCAAGTGAGCCTTTTAATGAAAATATGTTGTAAAAACTACTTTCTTCAAATATTTTTAAATCTGTGCAAATAGATTCAATAGACTTAAGACCTTTTTCTATTTTAAATACAGTACCATTATTGGGATATTTTTCATAATGATGCAAATAAGCACTATGGATGAAAATTATGATTCGATTGTTATTATAAAATTCATCGATAATAGGATCAATCTTGAAGACTTTTGACTCCGTTTCACCTTTCGAGGTGCATAAATCAAAAATCACAAATTTAATTCTTAAAAAAGGTATTTCTTTGCGCTTTGATTCAAATTCATCAATGTTTTTGAAAAAAATCAGATCATGGCTTATTCCAAATTGTTTGATTTTAGATTCAAATTCCGTTTTGAATTTTTCATCATCATCGATAAGCAAAATGTAGTCTTTATTCATCTTCTTTAATTTTGTTTATAAAAAAAACTGGGCCATTATCATTGTTTTCTGCCCAAATTTCATAACCAACTTTATTTAATTGACTTCTAGTATATGCAAGCCCAAGACCGGTTGCATTTTTCGACTTTTTAAATGTGACGCCATATTCGAATATAGTCTCTAAATAATCAGACGGAATAAATGGACTTGAATTAGAAATTTCGATATAAGAATCATCACGAACTTTAAATGTGATTTCCCTTTTAGCTGGATCGGTTTCTTCAAGCCAGTAGACGGCGTTATTAAAAATATTTAAAAATGAAATCCAAAAAACGAATTCATAACTGCTAAGTTTTGCTAATTTAGTTTGATCATCAACATTAATTTGAATGTTCTTTTCTTTTAGCTCAAGGTTATGTAAAAGTCTGACTTTTTGGAAAGTTTTATATGGAAAAAATGATGCAGGACGAGATTTGCCAATGGCTGGCTGAAGTGATTTTCGAAGTTCATCAATAGATTCAAGATTATTATTGGAATTAACCAGGTCTGTTAAAAGCGTTTGTCTAAAAGTAATCTCTTTTATTTTATTTTTAATGTTATGTTCAAGGGACGAAATTGACGAACTCATTAATGTTATTGGTTGTGCTAACTCGTGATATACTAATTCCAATCCATTGCCAAGAGCAGCAAGTCTTTCAGAAAAAGTAAGTGAGTTTTCCAAGTTTTCCAATGTAGTGTTTGTTTCTTTTACATAAACCTCAGCTTTTTTAATAAGTTCCAGATCTGTAGTTTGGTTTTTTAGAAAGGATATAAATTTCGCAGAATCCGGCCTCTTGAATTTGCTTGTTATTATACGGCCAATGCCATATTTTACTCTATAACGATACCTCCTTTTGCCCAATTCCAAGAGAACAGCTTTAAGTATTGTTTTGAGATCAATAAATGCTTTAGTTTCAAAAAATCCTTCCCGATTTGTTTTTTCTTCCAAAGAATCATTTTCCGGGGAAAATAAAATGACATTTCCCAATATCTGATTTTTATCGATGACTTCAGTTGGATTCTGGACCCTCATGTGTCCAAGATCCATCCAATCTTTTTGTTCCTCACCATATGGTTTAATATTAAAAGCATTTTTAGATATTCTAAGGCCAAGAATATTATTTAAGACTCTGCCTGTTTCAAGCTTCCCTTTTGTCTTTAACAAGGTTTCCATCTTATCCCAACAATCATCATCTCTGTCGTAGACTCTTATATCAAAATAAAATTCTCCAGTACTACAAGAAATATTCTCAGGAATAAGTTTCAATGTTTGAGTAGATAGAGCATCTTCTTTTGGTATTTCAAAAGGCTCATCAAATGAGTATTTCGACAATCTTTGACATATATAATGACCATTAACATTACCTTCACGATCAACCTTTCCAATTAGCCTATAATCATACTGTGATAAAATCGGAAGTTCTTTAATAATTGAAAAGATATCACCTGTACTCTGGGTTTCATATGTGCTTGAACCAAAATGAATATCAAATTCACTTTCAGGTTTTGCAATATTGATAATAGATTTTAAAAAACCTTGAGCGATAAGTTCTTCCTGAATCTTCTTGTTTAATTTTAATGGTGTAATTAAGAATCTCAATGATCGATGGAATGAAGATGCCTCAAATGATTTTTCTTCATCGATATCCTTTTTAATTATTGTCAATACAGATTCATCGATATTTTCAATTATTATTGTAGTGCCTTCGATATATTCAGTAGCATTTATTGAATTTAGAATTTCTAAGAGTTTTTGAGGAGCTGATTTTCCTTTAAATTCTTTTAAGTTCTCCGAATCAAATAGTGATTTTATATTGTCTGTTGTACCACCAGGAAAATCAATTTTATCTAAAAGTACTTCCTGTTTGAAATCATCCCTGTTGATTGTAAGCCAATTATAATAATTTTCGTCTTTTGATTTGCTAACTACGGTTAAGTATTTACCCAAAGCCATGGCCGCCAATCTACCTATCCCTTTTTTACCCAAGTAATTCCTTTCTAGAACCGGGCTTTTCCTGTTGCCCATTCTTTTAAGACTCATAGAAGGTTTTAACCAGTCTCCAAACAAAACATTGTTTTTCATCCCTGTGCCATTATCATGCACAACAATAAAGGTATCCTCAGTCGATGCGGGTGTACACACATAGACCCAGCAATCAAAAGCATCTGCATCATACGAGTTTTTTACTAATTCATTTAGTGCAGTGGTTGGATGCCCAATGAGCTCTTCACCCATTTGAATTATAGACATCGCACCGTGTGTGAATTTATATCTTTGTTGAGTGATCATATCAAAAGTTTAAATTTTTCTGAAATGTATTGAGCCATTAATGGCGGAACTGCATTCCCAATCTGTTTAAAAGCAGCAGTTCTTGATTGTCCTTCCTTTACTCCTTCAAAGAAAAAGTCATCAGGAAATGATTGCAAACGCGCTGCTTCTCGCACAGATATCGAGCGATTCTGCTTAATATCAGGGTGAATATAATAATGACCATCTTTAGCAATATGTGCTACAACAG
This sequence comes from Prolixibacteraceae bacterium, assembly GCA_017998095.1. Next base: position 11,728 of record JAGODU010000065.1, read on the forward strand.
TATGGGAGTATGGCATATCTGCTGCAACTACCTTAAAACGGTCGAAAAAAGAATGCCGGTTCTGATGTGTTTTTAATCTTTCGGGAAGATCATTATAATCGAGACGTTCCTTTTTTGTATTCCACTTATCAACGGCAATCCGATATATTTCTTTATCCTGATTTGTATGAGGTCTGGCCACATGCTGAGTTAATACCGTAATTCCATTTCTGACTTCTGAACTTTCCAACCAGGCATTTGTTTTCCCTGAATATGAAATGAACTTTTCAACACCTTCACCTGCCTGCAATTTCGGAAGATCAGAAAAAGCGTTTTGTACTGTATAGGAGAGATCACAACGGTATTTTTCAAAATCAGGCAGGTTGCAATTCAGCTCTTTTTTGTAACCAATAATCAGTAATCGCTTTCTGTTTTGCAGAACACCAAAATTATTTGCTTCCAAATTAAACAGTTCTATATGATAACCCGATTTATCGAACAGATTTTTCATATTTTTATAGTACTGACCGTTTTTAGCAGAAAGAAGGCCTGGTACATTTTCAAAAACAAAAAATTTCGGATTGTATTTTTTCAAAAACTTATTGTAATGAATGTACAGGTAGTTTCGTTTGTCGTGCTCCATATTATATTCATCCCGTGCCCGACCTACAAGAGAATATGCCTGGCAAGGCGGACCACCAATAATGAAATCAACATCGCGATTACTGAGTTGTTTATCAATTTCTTTAAATATATTTGAGTTATCGGCGCCAATGGTTTTATTTATTACAGATGAAAGAATTTCAACAGGAATATAAGAGTAAAGCTCGTCCCTGGAAATATTTCCTTTAAGATAATCGATATAAATATCTGCTTTATTATCTTGCTTAAGGTAATAACAGGCCTGTCTTGTTTTCAGTGTAAAGCAGGCTGCTGTGTCATACTCAACATGAGCAACAGGCTTATAACCTGCACGGATAAAACCTTCAGATAAACCACCAGCACCAGCAAAAAGATCAATGAAGTTCATGCAATAAATGGTTTAAAGTTTTAGTAATTTTTTCATTTTTTAATTCACATTCATAAACAGTAACTACACGCCAACCATCATCCTCCAGCAGTTTCAGATTGTCTGCGTCATTATTACTGTTTTTCTGAATTTTTTTTAACCACCATTCGGTACGTGTTTTCGGGACAACGAAGTATTTACAGTTTTTATGGCCATGCCAGAAACAGCCGTGAATGAAAATGGCAGTTTTTTTACCAGGAAAAACAATATCAGGCTTCCCAGGTAAATTTTTATCATACAGACGATACCGGAAACCTTTAGAATAAAGAAACTGTCTGACAAGCAACTCGGGTTTTGTATCCTTGTTTCTTATCCTGGACATATTGTAACTTCTGGTTTCCGGTGAATGGACGTCGGTCATAATTAACTTAAATTATAAGCTTTGTTTAGGTAAAAGATGCATATCAAAACCAAGTATTTGAGATAACTTTTCTAGTAAATCAACATTAACAGGAAATTTACCACTTTCAATTTTTGCAACTGTGCCGGAATTTATATTTAACAGCATAGCAAGATCATCCAGACTCATTTTCTTTTTTTCCCTGTTTTGTCTTACAAAATCACCAACCATGGTTCTGTAGCCACGTGACATAGTTTCTTCCGATATTGTTTTTCTATTCATCGCGTATGAATTGATCAGCAAACAAATAAAGACCCTGTATGCTCCTTGCCATTGCTATCAATGACTGTAACCCAGACATTTGTTTCAACACCTTTCACACCTTTTGTAAGATCAAGCATAATTTTTTGCTCGCGTACATTGGTAATCTTACCTTCAACTTCTGAATAATCAGATTTTTTGATTGTAACATGGTGACCAATAAGATCAGAAGTGTTAACATCAACTACTTCCAGGTCATCAACCAAAACAGTATTTAACGAAGGGAAAGACTGAACTGTGTTAAGCGCTTTGATATGAGCCCTGGGCTTTTCAACATCAGTGTGGATTTCGAGAACTACATAAAGCTGATCCGGGTTTTCATCAGGGTTGGGAGTGTGAAATCTGACGATTTGTCCTTTTTTATTAGGTTTCATAATATTTGTGCAGAGTTTAACGTGTTGCCCCCACTTTTTATGTTTTAGCAAATATAGAGATAAAGCAAGTTACTTGTGCAATATATTGAACAAATTATCAACAATCAGCATATAAAGGAAAAACGCTGCATTTACGTTTGCACGATTGCAAAGCATATATATGGGCGTGCAAACGTGCAAACGTTTTAGCCGTGGAGAAGCAGTGTAAAAACGGGGAAATGGGTGAACCTTTATTTTTACTTAAACTTTTTTGCCTGTCCAAAAAAGTTACAAAAAAAGACAGTCATAACGATGCTTCAACCCGCTCTAATAAAAACTTGAAAATCAGCAAAAGTAGTGCCTTCGTACCGAAGGCAAAGGCATATTATGCCCCTTTTGCGATTTTCTACGTTTTTATTATTCACGCCAGCGCCGGCTCGCCGTTATGACGGGCCGACGCGCTTTAAAAATTATTTTGATTATTTGTTTTGCAACGAAATTTCCAGAAAGCAGGTTCTTAATTCAGAATAGCTCAAGTGATATAGGTTGGAGGCGGTAGATTAAGGTTTTACCTTGTTTTTCTTTGACCAGGTGGCAGTCTTTGTAATCTTTGTCGCGAAGGATGGCTTTGGTGTCGATGATCTCACGGAGACGTTCCTCCATTAAACGCTCCTGGCAATTAAATTCCTGGCATAACTGAGAAAGAATCTCACGACGGGATAAAGGTTCGGATAAAATAATTTCAATTTTTTCAATAATATCAAGGGAACTGGCTTTTTGTTTCTTGCGCTGCATCAATTCAAAAATAACATCCTGATCGGCAAGGATGAGGGAGTTATCTTCTTCGGAGTACTGGACATAAAAAGGTTCGTGTTTTTTGGAACTACGACATTTGAGGTAAGCGACTTTGACGAGATCCATTTCCCTGCGTTCGGAATCTTTTTCGAAGCCAACCTGAATGACCGTGGAAGCCTTATTCATTATTTCGGTGCCCAGGTGGCCACGGGCTTTGTCAACGCTACCCGGGTTTTCATGGATGAGACAAAGGAAGGTAACATCGTAACGGTTAATGGTAATATTCATCATGTCAATCAGGGCCATGCTGTCCTTGGCATCATTGAAGTTGTAAACGCAGTCTGTAATAACATCCAGCACAATAAAAATATGGCGGTTGTATTTGGTGCGGACATGTTCAAGATATTCGTTAAGGACCTCGAAACGTTCTTTGCGTTCAAACTCGAGCAGGGAAATGTAGTCGAAGTTATCGGGATTGTCTTCGATCTCATATCCTGCCATGACCTGAATCTGCTGCAAGGCATAAGGGAGCTGCTCGGAAAGGTTGCGTTCGGTGTCCACATAACAAATAGCATAGGATTTGAAAATATCGGCATGGAAGCCAAGCAACTCTTTTGAACATTCAGGGGTTTTGAGCAGGGAACTGCAGATGATCTGCGCCAGGCGGCTTTTATGGACACCGGCTTTTCCCTGAAGCACATTGATGGTTTTGGGGAAGAAGACAGGGTTTTCGTTCTGGCTGAGGATAGGGTTTGAAAAAATTATTTTCTGAGATTTGTTGACCGCAAGGACCTCACGGGTTTTAAGGACTTTGTCGAGGCGGGATATTTCGGGTAACGGTATAGGCGCTGTCATGCCCGGGACAAGGGCGGCAGAAGCAAGTTCGTTAATGGTTTCAGGGTTCATTTTGAGTCTGAAGAAGTCGGAAATGTCTTTGCCATCAGGCATATCCGGCAGAGTGATCTTTTTCAGCCCGTGTTGTTTTGAGAGTTTTTCGGATTGGGCTTTTCCGGTGGCATCGGTGTCGTATAGTATCATCACATGCTTACATCGGGATTGAAGAGTTTTGAGGGTTTCGGCAGGGAGGTTGGCTGTTTCACTATTCAGGGACACGGCAGAGAAACCTTGAGCAGTCAAGGACATGACATCTTTTTCACCGCCGGTGATAAAAATGTATTCAGAGAAATCCGGAAGCTGCTCCATGCCGAAAATGAAGTTTTCAGGTTTGTTACCGAGGTACTGGAAGCGGAATTTGGTGTCGAGTGGCTTGTAAAGTTTTGCCCAGGAATTATGAATGTATGCATAGACCGGAAAGTTGTCGTTGCTGGTGATGGTGTATGACCGGCCATCGCGGTTTTTTGCAGAAAATGTTTCGACGGAGCTGAGGTGGAAGCGGTCCAAAACCGGAACGGTGATGCCGTATTGCAGCCACCAGGCAAGTTCTTTGTGAGAGAATCCGCGCACACGAAGCCCAGATGAAGGGAAAGCAATTTCATTTACCGAGGCGTGCAAACTTGGTGTCAAAATACTCTGAGCATTGTCAGCGGTAAGTCCCAGCGACATCATGGAGTTGATGTGTTCCAGTGCTTCCGGGAATGTGCATGAGTAAAGTTTCATCACGAGGTCGAAGCAGGAACCGTCATCACCGGTGGCGAAGTCTTTGAAGCGCCAGTCGTGGCTTTGTGAAGAAAAATAGAGGTTGAAGGATGGGGTTTTCTGCTTTTCCCTGAGGAAAGGGTTGCTGATATGTTTGCCTGCTACGAGGTTGCCTCCTTGCGTGTTGTATGGCCGGAGGAAGTGGTTGAGGATGTCGTAGGAGGTTACTTTGGAGAGGATGGTGTCTTTGGTTAGGGACATGAGTGGAAAGTTTTAAGTTAGAAGTTGAAAGTTACAAGTTGAAAGTTGAAGGTTAGGCTGAAGGCTGTTAGGCTGTAGGCTGTTAGGAAGAGATTTGGGGGTTTCATTGTGGGTATCAGTTTGAAAGTTGAAAGTTGAAAAGTAGATGGTATAGGGTAAATGGTAGAAGGGTATAGGGTAAATGGTAGATGGTATGAGGGTAGATGGTAGGAGAAAAAAGTTACAGGTTAGAAGGTTGCAAGTTGCAGGTTTGCCATGAAGCCCCTGCTGACTTCGACAGGCTCAGTCAGCATGGGGTGGCAAAGTCGAAGCGGTGTCGAAGCGCTATTTGAAGGCCTTGATGTAATGCTTTTCGAGGTGGGCACGGAGGTCGGAGGCTTTGAAGTATATCTTGCCACCGATCTGGGAAAAGCTGAGCGTACCGTTGTCGCGGTAAGTTTGTAAGGTGCGTTTAGAAACTTTCAGGAGCTGGCAGGTGTCCTGGATGTCGAGCCAGTCGTCTCCGAGAATGGGCTTGCCGACGGCTTTTTCGATGTTTGAATTAATACCATCAATTTTTTTGATGAGATCTTGAAATGTCTGGGATTCGAAGGTGATAATTTCCATGATTATTTTTTTTTAAAAGTTTTAAATTGAGATTAGAGAATAGAGATCAGAGATTGGAGATTTGTGATTTTTGGTTGCAACAAAAAACTGAAGCAAAGGAATAAAGAGAGACTGGGTGACCATTGAAAAAAAAAGTTCCCTGAAGGCTGAGGGAACTTTTTTTATTGAACCAGAAATATAAGTGGTGCTTATCTGGCTGAAATGCCGTAAGTTGTGAAAAACTTTACAAGTGTTGTGCCATCAGGAGTTCCCTGGGAAGGAAAAAAGTTCCCGGGAACTTTTTTTTTGTTAAATGGTTGATGGTCAAATGTTATTTGTTTTGATGGAAAAAAAGTTCCCTTGCATAATGGAAATCAAAGGAGGGAACTTATTGGTGCAAAAAAAGAGTTGGCATTGAAGTTTGATGAAGCCAGGTGCCGCCAAATTAAATTTTCAGTTTGCGGGGATCATCAGGATGGGGGCGTTTCTTGAAGTTGGCTGGCTTGAGAATGGTGCGGATAGAGTCAGGATTAAGGGAGTTGCCATCTTTGTCCACAAAAAGAAAAGCGAGAGCTTCGACAAGGTCGGATAATTCGCAGGAAAGAAAGGAATCATTTCCGGCCTTCTTTTCATACATCATCTGATAGAAAATATCGACAAAGGTGTTGACGTTGCATTTTAATTGGAATTTGCCTTTGAGGTGATGCAGGCCTGGGAATTGAGAGGATGCGGGACTTAAATCAGGATCAGAGCCGGATGCTGACGGATTTGAATATGGAGCAATGTTTTCACCGATAGCGGGGGCAGCCATCATGGAATGGAGAAAACCATACAGCCGGGGCTTTTGATCAAAGAGCCAGGGGTATTTTAAGGCGATGGGCGCCTCCTGAAGGAGTTCGTTGCGTAATTTTTCTTCGGAAAGTGGCTGGGCATCAAGAAAAGGTCTGAAGAATTTGGAGTAAAAGACCAGGGTACGGATAATAAAAAGATTGAGGATATAAACAATGTACAACTCGGATTCATCTTTGGACTTGTCGTTCCGCAGGCTTAATGAATGGAAAAGAAAAGTGGCGTCATGGAAGAGTTTTCGGGCAAGCTGCATGTTCCGGATGGCGTATATATGAATGGCTTTTTCGGAAGAAGTATTGGACAAAACTTTTTCAGAGCGAATCTTGATCCTTTCGAATTCATCGGAGAAAAAATCCAGAAATATTTTGGCAAGCAGGTTGGGTGGTACCGGGAGTAGCATGTTTTCCTGCAGGTCGTAGATTTTTAAAGGAACTACTTTGGCCTGATGGCACTTACATTCAGATTCGTAGATGATTTTGAGTTCATAATCAGCGGTGGTGTGATAGCCAAAAAAGGTGAAATCGTGCAAAAGGAGTTCTTTCTCAATCTGCTCTTTGGAGGGAGATGTATTGACAACAACAGCGTTGGCAGATTTGACAAGCTGGAAGGGCGACTTCGGGGAACGGCTCCTGATGGGCGTTATGGGGAATGCACCGGTGATGAATCGGGAATAGACAGAATGATCTATATTAGCGTATATGGCAGGGCTAAACATAAGGATAAGAATTAAAAGGATTACAGTACAATGACAGCCGGTACTAAGGACTTGATACCGGTAAACAAAACGATGTATGAATATTTAGTGTATTGCATTAAAAACATCATCTATCATAAACAAAATTACTATTTGATGTGTAATGAAATGCAAATGTTGATAAATTGGTAGGAGATTGTAAATGGCTGAAAATCAATTTCTAAATATGTAACATGTTGATGTGCAAGTGAAAATATTTATCAACAAAAAAATTGTTGATTTCAACTAAATTATGATCAGGGTGAAATCAGAGATTGAAAACAATACGAAAATAGAGAAACATCCCGCCGGCAGGATAGTCTTATGAAATCAATATTGCAATCAACGCTTACTTGATACCTCCAAATAGTTATCTTTTAGATGCTTTTCAATATCAGTAGCTTTGAAATAGATTTTATGCGCTACTCTGGAATAACTAATAATTCTTTTGTCCCTGTATGACTGTAGAGTGCGTTTTGACACCTTCAATAAATTGCAGGCATCAGACACATCCAGCCAAACTTCTGAAAGGGGATTCTGCTTTTTCTTTTCGATAATAAACTGTTCGAGCTTGTCGAACCGGGCCATGATCTGCTTAAAGGCCATGGCGTCCATAGTGATTACTTCCATAGGTTTAAATTTTTAAATGTTTAACAATAGAGAATGAAAGTCTCACCAGGCCTGAAAAGACAGAAGCAAAAATAAAAAAAATATTACTGAAATAAAATTGGGGATGAATTATTTATCAAAAATATCCATCGCTTTGTCAAGTTCTTCATTGACGATCTTGGCATAAACCTGTGTTGTTTTTATCGAAGTATGTCCCATCAGTTTGGAAACATATTCAATCCTCATGCCCTTACGAAGTGCACGGGTAGCCCATGTGTGGCGGCTTGTATGGAAGTGCATATTGTGATTGAATTCTAAATCATCCGCGATGTCCTTCAAATCGGAATTGGTATATGATGTCAAAGATGAAATACATTGAAAAAGATATTTTGGGTCTGAATAATCCCTGTCGTTCTTTAGAAAAGGAAAAACAAAATCAGAGGGTTTTATATCTTCAGTTTTATAAATGTTGAGAATCTCCTGGGCCTTCTTCGGAAGTTTGATGGAAACGACAGAATTTGTCTTTTGAGTAGAAAGCAAAAGATGATCTTCGTTGATGTTTTCCCATTTAAGCTGAAAAATATCAGAAATACGGAGCCCACCGGCATAAGCAGCAAAAACATAAATATTCCGGTGGTGGTATTTCATGGAACCGGCTTTAAGCTTCATATCTTCGACTTTTTTTAGTTCTTCTTCAGTTAGAAAAGCTTTTTCAGTATTTTCCCATTTTAATTTGTACCGGAGAAAAGGATTTTTTTCAAAAGGAAAAGTATCATCCTGAACGGCAGCATTGATAATGCGCCTGATAACCTTTAAATTTGAATGGATGGTGTTGGTTTTATTATGCAGTTTTGTTTGCAGGTACTCTTCATACTGTTTTAAGAATTCAACGGTAATGTCATCAAAGGAGAAGGCCTGATCATCAATATATGTTTTGAGCTTTGAAATGACAGCATTGGCCTTGTCATAAGTGCCCATCTTTCCCGAACGTAATAAATCTGCCACGTATTTTTCAGCATAAGGTATAAAGCTTTCCGGGGTTCTGCCCAGGATGGCCTGCTTGATCTTTTTTGACGGGACAAATTTTGAGGTGGTTTCCATGACCAGGGCAATGCCTTCGGCATCGGAGATCTTCTTTGCAATGAAATTATTCATCCGCTGGGAATTTGGATGTGACTTCCTTACTCTACCGGTCTTTTCATTCCATTGGTGAGGGGGTAGGGTAATCCCCAGAGATATGAATTTTGCCTTACGATCTTTAATAATACGCAAATAAAGTGGAAATTCTCCGATTTTATTTGCTTTATTCTTCTTTAGTATTATCTTTGTTGTTGCCATTGATATTGAGTTTTAACAAAGATACAAAATAAAATAATAGGTACAACAAATGGTACAACAATTCTCATATTTTCTTACATTTCTTTGCATAGTGCTGCGAAATGATAAAATGTAATTAATTGAAAAATAGGTATTAAGATAAAAACCGATGAAAAATAGAGCATATTACTCAGTCCCGTCCGGACCGCCA
>JAGODU010000278.1 GCA_017998095.1 Prolixibacteraceae bacterium
GTTGAGATAACAGCTTTGTGAACTCCATTAACATTTTCCATGAGAAATTTGATCTTTTCTCCATATTCATGAGGAAGACAATAACCAGTAGTATCAGGAATATTTACTACAGTAGCTCCTGCTTTAATTACTGCTTCAACTACTTTTGCAAGATATACGTTATCGCTGCGACCTGCATCTTCTGCATAGAATTCAACATCTTCAACATATTTCTTTGCATATCTTACAGCAGCAACTGCTCTCTCAAGTATTTCATCTTCGTTTGAATTGAGCTTATATTTTATGTGATACGGTGAAGTCCCGATACCAGTGTGTATCCTTCCTTTCTTGGCAAATTTTAGCGCTTCAGCAGCAACATCAATGTCCTTCTCTACTGCACGCGTTAATGCACATATTGTTGGCCATGTTACTGCCTTGGATATTTCAACTACTGAATTAAAATCACCAGGGCTTGAGATAGGGAAACCTGCTTCTATGATATCGACACCTAGTTCTTCAAGAGTCTTTGCCACCTGTATTTTTTCAAGGGTATTCAACTGGCAGCCGGGAACTTGTTCCCCATCTCTCAATGTCGTGTCGAAAATGTACAATTTCTCACTCATGGTTTTGTCTTTTTAGGCCGAATTGACAGCCGGTTTTACTTGTTTTATTAAATTAAAAAAGCCACTCTCTTTTCTGAGAATGGCTTTACATATTTTTTTTGATTTTTATATACACATACCACCCTCAGCTCAGTTTTCCGAGAATTAGAATACCTAGTAGGCTAATAAGCGATATATTGTTGTTTAAAATCATTTGTAACTATCAATTTTCTGCAAATATGTAAATATTTTTTTAAAATGAAAATTTATCTGCTTTTTTAAATACAAATCTTAACTTAAAATGAAATTAAAATTGAAAACTATTGCAAAATGATCCCGAAATCTGAACATTGGCATTTATAATCAATAATGTATCTGCCTGATTTATGACTCTTAAACCATTCGGATTATCCTGAGTCGGGAAGAAAGAATAATTATCTCCGCTTTGCGATGCAAGAAACGATTCAAGATTATTATAGTCGGTGGTTAATGTAAACTCATTCCATTCTCCATCCCAGTTAAATCTGATATCATATTGAGTATTCTTCTTTAACCATAATTCACAATACCCTCCCTGCGTTTCGACCCACGACCAGCTTGCTTCACTGCCGTGTTCACGTATCTGAAGATTGTATGTAATTGCTGCTCCTATTGTATTTCCGTTTTCGCATGTTACAATATAAGTGAACTTGCAATGTGTCAATCCTGTAATGGGTGTTAGTGTAACATTTAATACACTTGAATTACATACGTTTTCAAGGTTGAAACTGCTTGGATTAAGTTCATACTGCATATCCCCAAATAACTCAAGAACTCCTGATGGCCTTGCTGTTGGATAATAAAAATGATTAATTGTTTTGGCAAAAGGTAATGATCCGCTATGCATGCCTTTCTTAAAAGTATTATCGGATAGCGTTAAAGTGTATTTAATTGAAGATGTTCCTCCTAAACCTAATGCATTTGAATAATTTACTCTGATGCCATCATCACATTTACTTACTCTGTTTCTTTTTAAAAGAGCAGGTATTATATAATTTGCTTTGGAAAAGCTTTGAGATCTGAGGGCGTCTCCATTACTTTTTTCAGATGTATTCAACATATAGTAATAATGGAATCCCCATTCACTATACAAATTAGGATCACCGTTGAAGTTTTTTGCTGTTAAGTCTCCCGCAGAGGTGTTTCTGTAAACACCCCAGACATTGTATAAGGGATAATTGCTTGAAATCAATTGTAAAGCGTTTTCAGACAAAGAAAGCTTTGTCAAGCCGGAAGAAGGATTATATTCCATTGTAAATGGATCGGTTACAATAGAAACTGACTTATCGTTTGTAACTTTAAAAACATAAACGAATATGTCTTCATTTCCTTTCTCGCTAATGTTTACTTCAGTCGGGAATGAAAAATAAGTGTCTGAGGTGGCCTGTACTTCAAGCTTAATTGGATTGCTTGCCGAAACTTCAACATTCGGATCATAGGTTAGTTCCAGATATCCTGAAGAAGTTGTATATGAACTTTTCTTTTCTCCGTTAAAATCTATAACATTTGAAGCGCTATTGCCTGAAATGAAAATATTCAGGTCAGTTCCTTCTACGTATTCTTCTGTCTCAGCATCAATAACGTGAATTTTAAACTTTACTTCAAAAAAATTGAGGTCTATCAACAATGCAGTAACACTATTGCCTGTCTTTTTATCTTTCATAGGATTCTGAAACAAATCGCTACAGCTATTCCCAATTAACATCAATGTTAAAATCAGGGAAATACCAATTGTCCTCTTTAATATTTTTGTTTTCATATTTTACTTATTAAAATTTGAATAATCTGTATGACAAACTCAGTTTTAAAACAGGATATAAATAATACTGACTTATCTGACTTTCAAGATATTTTTCCTGACCTAACTCAGGATTAGATGTAGGTGACAGAAGTCCTGTTGTTTGTATGCTTATATCAGGCGCCCCCTGATAATAAGTTCCTATTTCAAATGCAAATGCTAGGCTCTTTTCTTTTCCAAGTGCTCTGCCAAAACCTACTCCCAAATAAGGTGATATTTTCATTCCTGGTCCAATATCAAAGGCAAAATCCCCAATTTTTTCATCAGTTATAGTTATGTCTCCATAGGGAAGACCACCTTTTGATTGCCCTGTTATGTTAGTGTTAAACATATTGTAACCAACTCCTGCCGAAATGAATATTGAATTAGCTACATAATAATCAAATAATGCAGTGATGCTTCCTGTTTTAATAGAGGCAAGTGCATCGTAATTGATATTAGTTTCTTCAAATGAGAAGTTATAGGAAAATCCCATCATGTCAAACCCAAGTCTGACATCCATATTTTTATTTAAGCCTAGGGCTATGTCACCACCAATACCCATGGTAGAAGCTTTTACTGCAACTCCCAAGCCCATTTCTGCATGCAAGGATGTTGCAATTAAGATAGGTATTATTAGTAAGAAAATTTTTTTCTTCATATTTTAAGGTTTTAATCCTTTTTATTATCTTTTTTTATTTTTATCTTTTTAATTAAAACAACGTTAAACCACAATTTACAAATTTATTTTCATTTATTTTTTCTGATAAAACAATATCATGAATAAATTGTTGCAATTATTTTTCTGATATTGCTCCTGTTTCTGAATTCACAAAAATAAATACCTTGCCATGTTCCTAAATTAAGCGAATGATTTGATATAGGGATGGTTAAAGAAACTCCGAAAATTGATGATTTCAGGTGGGCAGGCATATCGTCCGACCCTTCAAGCAAGTGTGTGTAAACAGGATGGTTTTCAGGTATAAGCTTGTTGATAAAGCTTTCAAAATCAAATCTTACATCAGGATCTGCATTTTCATTTATTGTCAATGCACAAGATGTGTGTTGTAAAAACAAGTTTACCATTCCGGCTGCAGGTAGCTCCCCCAATTCATTTTCAATAAGTTCAGTTATCAAATGAAATCCCCTGTGGTATTTTGGCAGATATATTGTTTTCTGTTGAATCATTTTTTTTATTTATACCAACTTGCATACATCCCGTAATTATTCACAATCCTTTCTACTTCTCCCTTAAGCAATTCCGGACTAATGTCTTTTATCTTTTTTGCAGGTGAGCCTGCATACACACTCCCTGATTCTACTACAGTGCCCTTGGTTACAACAGCTCCGGCTGCTACTATTGAATTACTTTCTATTACTGCATCGTCCAGTACTACTGCATTCATGCCAATCAGTACGTAATCATGGATTGTGCAGCCATGAACAATTGCTCCGTGAGCAATCGAAACATTATTGCCAATATTCGTAGGCGATTTTTTAAAAGTAGCATGTATTATTGCTCCATCCTGTATGTTTACATTATTACCGATTTTGATATAATGAACATCTCCTCTTATTACTGCACTAAACCATACACTGCAGTCATCCCCCATTTCCACATCTCCTATTATTGCTGAATTTTCAGCTAAAAAACAGTTGTTTCCTATAATGGGAGTCTTACCGTTTAAAGGAACTATTATTGCCATATTTTATATCTGTCTTTTTGTTAATTTTTCGATACAAAAGAAAGCAGTTTTTTTATCATTTATGCAATTTTATTATGAAATGAAAGTTAAAAAAATCTTTTTATAGAGTATATCAACATTTCAAACTTGGTTTTTCGAAGTTCTTAGTTATTTTTGTTTGTTCAAAAACCTAACAAAAGTCATGTTTTTTTAATGAC
>JAGODU010000066.1 GCA_017998095.1 Prolixibacteraceae bacterium
AATTCTTAAAATTTTACGAAATAATCATTTGAAATTTGAAGAACTAAGTGATTTTTCTACCGGCTATTTCAGAGGAGATAAACTGACTATTGGCGATATTGACAATGACGGGTATTCAGATTTGGTTATTATTGGCGATCAGGATATGAGAACTGTTCTTAAAGTGTTTAAGAATAATAACGGAATCTCTTTTAGTGAATATACAAACAGTTTGCTGGAAGCCGGCGATCGTGGCAAAATTGTTTTAGGCGATATAGATAATGACTCTGACCTTGACATTCTTTTAACCGGAGAACCTGATACTTATTACACAACGCAATACCCTAACGGCGTTTCTAAAATATATCTTAATAACGTTCAAAGAAAAAATACTCCTCCGGAAATACCAATCAATTTGAATGCTATAACTGATTCCAATTCAGTTGTTTTAAGCTGGGATAGAAGCTCAGATGCTGAAACACCCCAATTGGGCATCCATTATATTGTTGATGTTGTAAGAGGCTCAGATAAAAAAATTGTTTCTTCTGTTTCTTATTATTCCTACAGAAGTATAAGCAATCCATCATATTTCCTCACAAATCTTGAGGAGGGTTATTATTACTGGAAAGTAAAATCTATAGACAATAGCTACATGACTTCAGAATTCTCTGTTATTGATACTTTCTTAATTGGTAATTCTCCTGCAATTATTGATCATTCTCCCGGGAATACTATTATTTCTGAAGACCAAACGAGCTTTAATTTTGAAATAAAAAATATTGGGAATGGAAAGTTGAATATTACCAGTATCACAGCTATAGATGATTGGTTTTCTGTTATTGCTACAAAAAATGGTGATGTTACAAACTTAGAGCTTAGCTTTAATAAAAATGTGAATGCAATACGAAAAGGCAGAATTAAAATAATCTCCGATAATGCAATTAACTCTCCATATATACTTCAATTTGAACAAAATGGTATGCCATTATTTATAAAGGATACCATTGTTAAAACGCTGTCTCCCTACTTCGGGAAAGTCACTATTGCTGACTATGATAACGATTCTGATTATGACTTCTTGCTCACAAGTAATAACTCGGGTATTAAAACGAAACTTATTAAAAATACTGAAACAGGTTTTCATGTGTCTGAAATTACCGTGCTGCAGGATTTTAGCGGAACTGCCCGGTTTACTGATTTCGATAACGATGGAGACCTGGATATTTTAATGCCGGGATATGATGTAGGCTGGGAAGATGAAACAGCTACAACACTCTATCTCAATTCCGGAAAAGGAGAGTTTGAAAAAGATACTTTATCGAATTTCAAATACATGAATAACAGTATTATTGAGCTTGCTGACTTCAATAATGATGGTTATGATGATTTAATCAATTTGAGTACAGCACACTGGTATAATGAATTTAATCTTTACAGTAACAACTCCGGTTCTGATTTTGAATACGACACAACAATTACGGATAAAAAATATACAGGCTATAACATTCTTTTCTTTGATTATGATGGTGACCTTGACATGGACTTAATAAACGATGGCTTGATTTATGAAAATTGTGGAAAGAATAATTTCAAACCTATTACTGATCTGAATATCGACAAAAGCGGTTACTTTTCAATAGGTGATTTTAACAATGACGGACTGAATGATATTTTTTCAAATAGCAAAATTTATTTTAATGAAGGTCATGGCAAATATGTCAAATCAGATAGTACCGGACTTCCTGACAAAATTGAAACCCACTCATGGGGCGATTACGATAATGACGGAGATATGGATATTGTTTTCAAGAGTAATAGTTACGTTCATATTTTCGACAATAATGGAAAAGGTCAGTTCAGTGTATTGAAAAAGTTTGACGAAGCAGTACAAGGGGGTTCTCTTGATTTTGTTGATTACAATAATGATAACCAATTAGATATTGTTGTTACCGGAGCGTTGTTGAACCAAAGTGTTCACAGCATATTTTACAAAAACCAATGTTCAAAAACTAATACAATCCCCACTCCTCCTTTAATCCTGAGGGACTCAATGCATATAGATACAGTTCATGTCAGCTGGGAAAAAGGAAGCGATAAGGAATCAATTGAAAATGAGCTTTATTATAATTTTTACTTGTACAAGGTAAATGGAGACACATTGCTGAATTCAATGTCAGATCACCAAACCGGTCATTTGTTGAAACCAACATTGGGGAATACTCAAAACAGTAAGGATTGGAAAATTAAACTTGATTCTGCAGGTATATACAAATGGGCTGTTCAAGCAATTGACTATGGTTTTGAAGGCTCAAAATTCAGCGTTGAAAAAGAATTTGAAGCAAAACCTGTTTTAAAATTCACTCCCGAATTAAAAAATAACAATTTAGAATGGCAGGTTAACAAGGACTATTTAATCCGGTGGAACGAAGCTTTTATTGATTTTGTAAAACTAGAATACAGCTTCGATGACGGAGCTAATTGGATATCGATAAAAGATTCAATTATTGCAAATGATAAATCCTTTATCTGGCACACACCAAAAGATAGTCTGTCCGAAATTAAAATTAAAATTTCTAACCAGAAGTATCTTCTTTCAGATACAATAACTGTGACCTTAATACCTCATTTACAAATCACCGGTCCTGCCAACGACAAAAAAATCATGATCAACAATCTTCTGAAAATGAAATGGGAAAGCAACTTCATTGATTCGGTGAAAATTGAATATAGAAGCATAAATGAAAATTATTGGGAAACGATAGAAGCTCAAATAGAAAACAAGGATGATTCTTACGACTGGCTTATTCCCGATTTAAATACGGGAACTTATATCGTCAGGGTTTCAGATATAAAGCATAAATACGTCGCTGATTCAATCAGAATCAATGTTACTCCCTATCTTGAAGTATTATCGCCAAAAAAACATCAGGAAGTTTTAATTGGTGGCACAACTGAAATCAAATGGAATTACTCAAAAGTTTCAAATATTTCGGTTTATTATAAATCATCACGATCAAGATATTCGTTTGTTGTTGCTTCATATATATCTGCCGATAAAGGATTCATTACCTGGTCGATACCCCCCTATATAGCAAAAGATAGTTGTCAGATAATTATAAAAGATATGAATAGTTTAGTTGCCGATACTTCAGATTTCTTTTATCCGGTAACTAAAATTACAAATGATACATTACAGGCAAAGTACGATTTGATATTAAACAACCCAAAGTCAATAGCTTGCAATCAGGTTGATTTAACAGGGATAGTAACAACCAAAGGTGATTCAATTAAAAATATTGAATTTCAATATGCCACTGATTCAATCTTCACCGGAATAAGTGCAATACCCTCAGAAATTTTAACCGATACTACTGCCCTTTTAGCTGGTCAAATAAAAGATTTAAGACCTGATACCAGATATACATTACGCATTAAAGCAATGGTAAATAATGAAGTTATATATAGTAATTCCATCCAGATTACTACTCCTGAAGAATATATCATCAGCCTGTCTTCCCCGGTAATCAATGGCACCAGTGTGACTTTAGGAGCATTTATAGCTGCGATTAAAGATACAATTGAGAATATAGTTTTTGAATACGGAACAAACAATGAATACAAAGAACAAGCTAAACCTGAGAAAGATTGGATAGGTTCAGATGAACGTAATTCAATTCAGGCTCAGATCAACAATCTGAGTTCCGATTCTATATATTTCTATAGACTTAAGGCAACAATGGATACAAGCACTATTTACAGTGAGGAGAATTTGCTAAGTATTAAAAATAAGATTGCCATTGCTCCCTTAAAGATTGAAGAAATAACTGATAACTCGCTTAATCTGAAAGCAATGATATGTACCAATGGAAAATCTTTGACTAATATTCATTTCTTGTATGGTACATCTGAAAATGGACTAACAGATTCAGTAAAAGCTTCACCTTTTATTACAAACTTCGATAAAACCTTTACAGTTAATGCAATTGTGAAGAATTTAAAATTGAATACCAAATACTATTTCCAGGTACATGGAAAATCTGATAAAGAGCTATTTCATTCTGAAATATTCAACTATACCACAATCAATAGTATGATTGTGGAAGAATATAAAAATGAAAACCTCTCTCCGATAATTATCTTTCCAAATCCTGCAAACGATAATATCAATATCAGCTCACAAACTAAAATACTATACGTTGAACTGTTCAATTTATATGGTAAAAAGTTAATGGAAATACAAAATGAAAACTCACTTAATATCTCCGGTTTAATACCCGGAATATATCTGGTGAGAATTTATACTAATCAGCAGTGGGTTTTAAGGAAGATTATCAAAAAATAAATAGTTGAGGCTTCGCCTCGTTAGTGCTTCGCACGTTATCGCTGCGCTCTGTTAAGCAGCTGCATTGTCGTTGATTACGTCTTGGCAACTAAATGAAGAAACAACGTTGAATTCGATGATCGCAATTACTGAAGTGGGTACGAGTATACTGAGCAGCTAAGGGTTTCAAATACTTATCAATCCTGATGAATCAAAGAATCTCTTTCTATTCACAAAAAAACCCCTCTCCGAAAGGAAAGGGGTTTTGCATTATATTTTATTCGCTTAAGCGTATTATTATTAACTGTTCTTTATAATCAGGAAATTACAAAACTATACACGCCTTCTGAAAAAACGGAAAGCAACCATTAATACAATTACCGAAAAGCCCAGTATAACAGCCCATCTGGAAACCGGAACCGGGGTAGAAACACGCCATACGTAAGTTGTACCCGCTATACTATGGTCTAGAACATAAGCGCTGATCGCATTGCCATATCCGGACGGGTATTCATAACCTGAAGGTGGTACATCTAATTTAAAATCCTGTGCTTGTTCAGTCCGACTCATTCCCCAACCGTCGCACCAGCATGTAAAGGTAATGGTACTGGGATCGGTTGTATTTGAGTTGGTGGAGGTAGCATAATCTCCGGGGTTACCGCCAAATAACAATGCTGCAGCTTCCTGCCCGGTATAACAGGGAGGATTAGTCGTCCAGCTAGGACCACTACTACAGTTAAACTGCCCTACATAGGTGTAGGTTGCACCGGGTGCAAAAACCTTAATGGAGTTGCCTTTAATAACGCCCGCATTTCCTGTATTACTTGGCAACCCGGGATGTTGTATGGCATAATCGCTCGAAGTAATTGACTGTCCAAAGGATACAATCGATATACTCAAAACAATAACTAAAAGAGAGAAAACTTTTTTCATTTTATCATATATTTATTAATGCAATATTAATAAAGTTTCAAGATAAATAAAAATCTTAAATAATATTTATTAATAATGCTATTTTTTGCTTTTATTGTCGAATGTATTCATGGTGAATAATTAAATAAAAAAGCCTGTAAATCAAATGATTTACAGGCTTTAATTTTGATGTTTATTGTCGGGGCACTAGGATTCGAACCTAGGACCCCCTGGTCCCAAACCAGGTACACTACCGGACTGTGCTATACCCCGAATTTTATTGAACAGCGGAGGGAGGGGGATTCGAACCCCCGGTACAGTTACCCGTACGTCAGTTTAGCAAACTGGTGGTTTCAGCCACTCACCCACCCCTCCTGAAATGTGCGGTACTAAATCTCCTTCCGTAACCGAAATTCTTTAATACATCCTTTTTTAGAACATAATTAAAGAGACTAATTGTCTCTCGAATTGTGCGTGCAAATATATATGCTTTAACTTCTTTTGCAAAATAAAATTGAAAAAAATAAGAAAAAAGTATCACTTCTTTTATAATTTATTGATATACAGTAAAAACATATTTTTGTTTCATTTTTCCACATGCTTAATAACAAAAATTTCATTTTTATTTATAACACTTTGAAAATCCCATCCTTATGAGAACCATTCAAACAAAAATATTTATGAAACCCCTGTAAAACTTGCATTTTTAAAACTTAAACTGTACTTTAGATTTTAGAAAACAAAAGTTCTTTTAAATAGAAATAAAGCATTACCGCATTAATTTCCTGAATTTGGTAAACTCAACAAAATACATAAACCGAGCAAGCTTATGGATGTGATGACAGGCCTTGTAGTTGCGAAAGCAATGAGTACTCTGGTACCGGTGGAAGTCAAAGCATTTAGGCACTCAAATCCTGTTTTATCGGGGTTTTATTCAATCTGGATTAATGCGGTTCTTTTTTGTATTTATCTCTTATTCTCTTCTGAAAATTATACAAACAAACTCCTAACAATAAAAAAATAAAACTCCTTGCAATATAATCACCATGCCTTGCATAAAAGGTAAGCTTTTCATTTCTGTTTATTTGTCCTGATATAGCAGTTCTCTCCCACCATTTGGTAGTCTTTATAATTTCCCCTTTTTGATTTATAATACAGCTGATCCCTGTGTTTCCTGAACGGGCAATGCTCCTCCTTAATTCAATTGCCCTTAGCCTTGAATATGAAAGATGCTGCTTATATCCGGGTGTATTCTTCCACCATCCGTCGTTCGTTATTACAAACAGCATATTTGCCCCTTTTTTTACAAATCCAGTAAGGTATTCACCATAACCCGATTCATAACAAATAGGCACTCCTACAATTGTTTCCCCTTTCTCAAACACTGTAGGTTCATCCTGAGTGCCTAAGGTACCTGTAGTTCCTCCAAGATTGATAATAAGCTTATCCAGAAAATGTAAATATTTTGAAAATGGCATTTTCTCAACCCCCGATACCAGATTTGATTTATGGTAAAACTCAACCGACCTGCCCAAATTGACAAACAAAGCTGAATTATAAATAGCATAGATCAAAGAACTGTCTTTGTTATAACGCACATAATGAGGAAGTCCCATTCCGGGAACAAACTCCTTATATGTCATTGAACCAAAGACAAATGAAGCATTTGAATATTTGTTTTCCAGAAACTTCTCTACCCTTTTGACCGGATAATTACCTCTGTAACTGTCTTCCCATATTTCCTCAGTAACTGTTTCAGGACCAATGAAGAAATCTGTTTCATGAGTACCCAGTGAATCGCATAAATCCAAAAACCTGCTTACCTGTTGTGATTCCGTCATTTGTGAAAACTTCTCTTTATATGGGTCAATATTAGGTTGGACAATAACAACATTGACAGAGTCATTCTTTTCAGAATAAGTATAATATCTTACGAAAGATATGCAAATTGGTAATGCCAGAACAGTTGCTAAAGCAATAACTAACTTTATATCTGTACACTTTTCTCCCTTAATGTAACTATTCAATAAACCCGACGTAAGTATATTGATTATCAATATCCAAAACGACCCGCCAAATACTCCGGTAATTTCATACCATTGAATAAGTCGTATGTCATTTGAAAAACCATTTCCCAATGTTAGCCACGGCCAGGACATATCCCATTTGTAATGCAGATATTCAAAAGAAATCCATGCAAATACAAGTACTGCATATCCTGTAAAACTTCCTTGTTTTCTTTTTACTGCATGAAAAACCCAAAAGACAATAGACATAAGGAAAGAATTTACAATAATTGCAAACAAGGCACCTTCCGGTGTTGCATTCCATATCCACCATGTAGTCAGTGAATTCCAGACAATAAAGGAAAGGAGGGAATATGCCCAGAAAACAATTGATTTATACTTATGCTGATTTTCCGATAAATGATTTTCAATTAAAAGCAAGGGGACAAAAGCAATAAATAAAACTAATCCGGTTATTCCCAACCAGGCTAGCGATAATAGAACCCCGGAAAAAATTACTCCAAATATTATTTTCAGATTATTCATCTTAAACTATTTAATCAAGAATAAAAGTATATCAATTCCATTTAAACAATAAGTCACTTAATAAATGACTTTACTAAAGTAGCCGCTTTGTTCAGAAAAAAATATGAATTGTAATAAAAATAATAATATTTCATGTGCTACAATGGGAGATTGAATGTAAACATCGATCCAACGCCTTCAATACTTTCAACCCTGATTTCCCCACCATGCATTTCTATAAACTCCTTACATAAGATTAATCCTAAACCCGAACTCTGCTCACCTTTTGTACCAAGTCGACCTACTTTAGTATCTAAACGGAAAAGCATATCAAGCAAGTCATTTTTCATACCAATGCCGTTATCCCTTACCGAAATTGTTACTCCTTCAGTTTCGCTTGTTATAGCTTCAACAAATATTTTCCCACCTTCGCCGGTAAATTTGACAGAGTTCGAAATCAGGTTTCTCATCACAGAATTAAACATATTGAAATCTGCTTTTATTATCATCCTGTCGGGTATGGTGAACGCTATCTCAATTTTTTTATTTTTTGCATTTTCAAGGATTGTCTCATCAAAAGAATTAATAAATTTATTTAAATCAATAACTTCAGGTTTAAAAGGAAGTATACCTCTTTGCAATCTTGACCATTCAAGCAGATTTTCAAGCAGATTATAAGTCGACTGAGCAGTCTTGTTTAAAGCCTTGGAATATTGAATATATTCTTCTACAGATAGCCTCGATTCTTCATCAGCCATTAGCTCTGTAAATCCCACCAAGGTAGCAAACGGGCTTTTTAAATCATGCGATACAATTGAAAAGAATTTATCCTTTGCATTAATCGATTTTTTAATATTTTCCTGACTTTCAACCAGTTTATTTTCAATTTCTTTTCTTTTAGTAATATCTTCCATCATGGTAAATACTCCGCTAACTTCTCCCTTAATATCAATAACAGGAACGATATAACTTGATAAATAAAGAGTTTTACCCCATCTGGAAGTATAAAGCAATTCGATTGTTATGGTCTTTTTTTCATTAATGCACTTTCTGAAATAATCAGCATATCCATTTAAAATTAAGGGAGGGTATTCAAGCACATTTATTTTTTTTGTTAATTCTATTGAAGGTGAGCCTAACATTTCAAGAAAGGCGTGGTTCCCATCTATAATATTGCCATCAGGATGAGCAATGTAAATTCCTAAAGGTGAATTTTCAAAAAGAGCTTTAAACCTTGTTTCACTTTCTTTAATTAGAAGGTCATTTTTTTTCCGTTCGGTAATATCATCTGAAATTACAGCAAATTGATTTTTATCAGACTGATATGATACCATACTGAAATACCTGTCAAGTGGCACTGAATATTCTTCAAACCTTATAGGTTCTCCTGTCAAAGCTACTTTTCCATATATATCAATCCATTTATCCTCAAGACCCGGTAAAAGTTCTATTACAGTTTTGCCAACTATTTGTTCCCTGCTCATATTTAGAATCTTTTCGAAAGCAGGATTCACATCTAAAAACAAATAGTCAACTGGTTTTCCGTTTTCATCCAGAATTATTTCATGAACTGAAAGACCAAATTGCATTTGATTAATAAGGTTTCTGTATTGCAACTCACTCCGGGATAATTTTTCAGATGACTTGATATTCTCATTTTCAGTTTCGATAGAGTCAAGTGCATAGCTGATTTCCATTGCAATTCCTTCAATTAGCTTTATTTCCTCCTCGTTGAAGTAATCCTTTTGTTCAGAATATAAAGTTAAAATTGCAAAAGGTTTATTTTTAAGTACGACAGGAACACTAATCACAGAATTATATCCTCGCATAACTGCTTCTTCTTTCCAAACAATCATACTGTCTTCTGCAGAGATATCATTACATACAATTGTCTTTTTTTCACGATATGAAGTACCGACAGGGCCTCTTCCTGCCGGAACATCTGTAATTACAAGCTTCGCAATTTTTAAATAGTTATCCTCAAAACCATTAGATGCAATTGAAATAACTCTGTCACTATCTGAATCTTTCTCTCCTATCCAGGCAAATTTAAATTTACCCGTCTCTATTGCAATACGACAAATCTCTTCATAAAGTTTATTCTTATCCCGATTATGAACTATTGCCTGATTAACCTGACTAACTACTGAATATAAACGATTGATCTTTTTAAGCTTCTCATTTGAAATTATATAACTACTATAGTTTATAATGCTGTTATTAAATAATAATGAAGCATAGCCAAGTAAGATATTCAGAGTTCGACATAAGTTCTCAGACAATTCGAAATCAATATCAAATTTTACAACTCCAATGATATTATTCTCTGCATTCATCGGAAAAAAACAGGAATATTTATCCGGATAATCTTTTTTTACTTCAGTTGATTCTTTTTCAGGATTGCTTTTAATCATTAAGCATTTCCCTGATTCTTTAACTTTCAACAGATTATCCGTATCAATATATTTTATTTTTTGATGCTTTTCTATGCCATTGCTATAATGGCATTCACCATTGATACAATAATGCAGCTCAACGTTATAACCTTTAAAATAATCCTTGATGAGAGAAAAAATATTATCTGTAATTTCGTCAAGACTTGAAAACGAACATAGCTTCACTATCAGATCGTTCAATAAATTAATCTCAGAATTGTTGTTGTTAAAATAACCGGATATTGATTCCAACTCTTCAATACTGCCTTTTGATAACATTTTACGAATATTTTTAAATAATAATTCTCAATAGAACTGAAAAATAAAAAATAAAACTTCTATGCAGATTACAATAAAAACAATAATGACAATTTAGTTCACTTTTTGATTAAAATCAATAGTAAAGTATTAAAAAGGATAACACCGGTTGATTATTTCCCTTCAAAGAAAAGCTGCTCTTTTATCTTTTCAACTCTGTTCTTTGCATATTCGTAATCAACAGAATTAGTATTTGTGGTCTTTTTAATATAGAGCTCGTAATAGGGTAAAGCTGCCATTATATCCCGTTTACTTTCTTCGTAAGCAATTGCTATGTCGAAAAGGACCAGATAATTGGATAAGTCTATTTCCCTCACTTTAAAGTAAGCTTCAAGGGCTTCCTCAAACATTCTTTTTTGGGAGTATGTCCTTCCCAGATGATGATAAACATCTGCAACATAAGAAGGTACAGCAACAACAGCTGCTCTTTCAAGAAAGATCAATGCTTCATCAACTTTGCCAAGCCTCTTGTATGATAGTCCTGCATAAAAAGGAATCATAGCATCATCGTTAATCTGATCTGAAAGGGAATCAAGAAGTTGAGCTGCATGTTCAGGCCTTCCTGTAAAGAATTCACAAATACCAAGGTTCTTCAAGTGGAAAGGATCTTTAAATTTTTCAAGAAAGTTAAGTCGTTCGTAAAAGGGTAAAGCCTTTTCATAGTCCTTCAGCTTAGTAAAACAAATAAACCCTGCCCTGCTTACTGCAGAAGAATACATTGAGTCTTCCTGAAGGATTTCTTCGCAGATGGCCAGACTTTTTGGAAAAGAGTCAATTTTGAAATAAGATTCTGCCAAAACCATCTTCATTTCAAGATCTGAAGACTGAAGTTTAAGATAATTTTTAATAAATGGAATTGATCTGAAAAATTCATCCTGTTTATAAACCGAGATGGCCAGTTTCCGGCTGAAATAAGCATTTATTGAGTCCAACAGGCAAAGATTTGAATAAATAGCTTCTGCTTCTTTAAACCGGCTTAAATCCATTAAAACGGAGGCTTTCTTGCCGGAGGTCCTGTTAGTAGTGTCCAGAAACATTAATTTATCAAGGATTGATAGTGCTTCGATCTTTTTACCAAGATTGATTTTTGAATCTGCAAGTCCGTTAAGGGCTGCAAAATTTAAGCTGTCACTATGCAGAATACTTTGATATAAACTTTCAGAGGTTTCAAAATCATAGCAATCAAAATAATAACCTGCTGAATCAAGCTTTGTACTTAGCTGGTATGATTGTGAAAAAGAAAGCTTGCTGTATAAAAGCAAAACAAAAATCAAATAAAGATAATTCTTCATAATCAAGTATATAAAAAAAACACGGAGCAGATTATGTCTGACTCCGTGTTTTATCAGTTTTTTTGTTATTGTAATAAAAAATTAATTGGAACAGTGTAGCTGACCTTTACCGGTTTGCCTTTGTTAGTCCCCGGCATCCAAACAGGAGATAAATTAACTACCCTAAGTGCTTCTTCATCAAGCGATGGGGCAACACCTCTGGCAATTCTGGCATCAGTTACGTTGCCATTTTCATCAACATCAAAAGTAACATACACTTTACCCTGAATTTTGTTTTTAGCAGCTTCAACAGGGTATTTTACATTTTCTGCAATAAATTTCTTCAAAGCATCTACTCCTCCGGGATATTCAGGCATATTTTCACACAGAACATAAGTTTCATCAACCTTATCATTCAATCTTGCAACTACTTTATCCTTATTATCAATAACAAAGCTTACCGGAATAGTATAAGCGATTGAGACATCCTTTCCGTAGTTATTGCCAATATTCCATGCTGGCATTGATTTAATTACTCTCAGAGCTTCTTCATCAAGAAAAGGATCTACCCCCCTTATGACGCTTGGAAATTCAACTTTCCCCTCTTTATTGATATTGAATCTTACAAATACTTTACCCTGAATCTTTTTGCTGATTGCTTCGAAAGGATATTTTGTATTTTTAGCAATGAATTTCATCAGGGCTTCTTCTCCTCCGGGAAATTCAGCTTTGTCTTCATCAATTTCATTATTTTCAGCTATAAGGTTATCAAATACTAAGTTCTCATTTTCGGAAGAGAGTACTGTTTTTGAATTAGCCTCTGTTATAATTGCATCATTGTCTATTGCAAAACAAATTGATACAGATAGTGCAGCAATTACGCCAACTACATATCTCAAAAAACTTTGTTTCCCTTTTTTATTATTTGTTATCATTTTAAATCTTTTTTTAATGGTCTTTACATTGAAGAAGTTACTGGTAATAACCGGATGACCACCTATTGCCTGTGTAAGCAATAATGACATATAGCCTGAAGGAGTTATATTTCCTTTTTTAATAACACCATTATCGGCAATAAATTCATGGTTTTCCCTGACCAGTCGGCGTATTATCCAGTAAAACGGATTAAACCACTGAAATACCATCATACAGTCGATGAACAGGATATCGAACGAGTGACCTTGTCGCATGTGTTCAATTTCATGTTGTACCACTGATTTCCAGTTTTCCTGTGCTATCAGATCCCTGCCAATGAAAATGAAGTTGAAAAAAGAATATGGAGCTGTTTCTTTTTTTGAAATAATAAGCTTTGCCCCTTTAAGTTTGAATTTTCTGTTTGCAGTAACAATCCTGAATAGTTGATAAATACCTGTGGTAATCAGGAAAAGTGCTGCTGCTGCACCAAGAAAATAAATTAATACAGAAAAGTTGAATGAAAGAATAGCACTGCTCACCTTTGCTGGAATACCTGAAGCATAGACAGTTATTGTCTCCAACAGATTAGTACCCTGAAAAGAATTGTCTGTAGCTGTAACGCTTATTGCTGAAATATCAACGAAGTTTGTTTTTATCGATATAAACGGTAAGAATGTTGAAAACAATAATGCTCCCATCAAATAAAACCGGTTAGCGTTGAAACGCGTTTCCTTTCTCAGAAACAGCAGGTAAACTACTGTGAATATCCCAAGACTTAAAGCTGTTTCGATTACGTAGCTTAAATAAGGTTTCATTGCTTTTCTTTTTCAATTTCTTTTTTCACTTCATGCATAAGTTTCTCTATTTCACCGACCGACATATTGTCCTCTTTGGCAAAAAAGGAAACCATTTCTTTGAAAGAATTGCCAAAATAGCTTCCAATAAAGCTTTTCATATAACTGCGGGTATAATCCTTTTTTTGTATCAAAGGAAAATACTGATGGGTTTTTCCAAAGGCCTTGTGATCTACAAATCCCTTTTTCTCAAGGATGCGAACGATTGTCGACACTGTATTGTAAGCCGGTTTAGGCTCAGGCATACGGTCAACAATATCATTTACAAAACCCTCTTCCATTTCCCATAATATTTGCATTATCTGCTCTTCAGCTTTTGTCAGTTCTTTCATTTCTTTAATTCATTGGTAGTTGTTCATACTTAGATAGCTATCTCTAATTTCCATGGTAGTACAAATGTATAACTAATATTTTAGTTCTACAACTAAATTGTTAGTTTTATTTAATATTTTTATCAAGTCCGTTGGCTAAAGCCAACGGCAAGAGATAATTACATTGAAGAAAGTAAAATATAGTTTAGGGAAAAGGATAAAATTGCTAAACAATAAATAATTGTGCAAAATTGGAATGATTGTTATCTTCGCAAAAAAAATAAGGTGTACAAATATTTACTAATAATTTTCATAGCAGGTGTTCTCCTTGCAGGATGCGAAAAAGACGAGCCGGGGGATCCCAACTACCCTACTAAGATTGAAGGTGCAAGCGAGGAAACAATTAACAACTTAATCACCCGATTATCTGGAACAGCATTATATAACTGCACTTCAATAGATACCTTTGGCTTTTGTTTTATCACCAGCCGGTTTGAATCTTGTGAAATAAATGATTCTGTTCATATATGTCCGGAATTAAATGAAACAGATGTTAATAACCTTTTCTCAAAGGCGATGAGTGATTATTCTGATTTATTGAATCTTGACAATACTTCAGAAATAAAAGCTATTGAGATTAAAACTCCTGAAGGAAAAAGTTTTGCTGATTTCAAAGAAGAATTCCCTGATTCAACTCCTGAAAACATATTGGTTTTATCTAATTTGCAGTATTACAATGAAATTCAAGTAACAGGAACAACAATAAGTGCACTGATTCATCAGGGAGTTGTTATTTCAGTTGGAGGTCGCAGATATAAAAACATTTATATGCCTCAGGCTGATGTTTATAATGAAGAAAAGGCAAAAGAATTAATTTATAATCAAACATTCACATACAATTCAACGAAAATCAAGCCTGTAAAAGAAACTTACTTTTATAATTCAAGGAAGATTATTATGCCTGTTTTCAGAGACGATAAAATGGAACTTCTTTTATGTTGGGCATTATACCCTTCAACATGGGAAATAATTGTTGATAGTCAGACCGGGGAAGTTATTTCCTCAATAAATATTGACAAAATCAAATAATAATCTCAAAGTTATCCCTGTCTTTTAGTGCATTGAATTTCTTTCTGAAATTTTTAATATACTCATAATCAATAACTGCCACTTTCACATTATCTGATTCTCCAGCATTAGAAAGAACTTTACCTTCAGCATCAGAGACAAGTGACAATCCGTTGTATGTCAGTTTATTTCCATCATCACCAACACAGTTAACACCAACTGCAAAGCATTGATTTTCTATTGCTCTGGCTTTAAGTAAAGTAGTTCTGATTTCAGCTTTCGTGGAAGGCCAGTTTGAAACATTAATCAGTAAATCGTAATTATCGGTATTCCTTGCCCAAACAGGAAAACGGAGATCATAGCAAATCTGGGGACTTATTTTCCATCCTTTAAATTCAATAGTAAGCCTTTCTTTACCTTTTGTTAAAAACTTGTCTTCGCCGCCAATACCGAAAAGATGTCTTTTATCGTAAGTTTTAACGTTTCCATCAGGCTCTACCCAAACCAACCTGTTGAATATTGAACCTTCATCATTGATGAATAAACTTCCGCAAACAGCTGCATTCTTTTCAACAGATAATTCTTTCATCCATCTGATTGTTTCGCCATCCATGGTTTCAGCAATACCTTCAGGGTTAGTGTCAAAACCGGTATTAAATGTTTCAGGAAAGATTATGATGTCAATGGGTGAACTTATTTTGGAAAGCATCTCCCCTATCTTCAACATATTAGCCTTGTTGTCGTTCCAAACTATCTGGTACTGTACTAAAGCAAGGCTTAGTTTTTCCTTTATATTTTCATTCATGGGAAATGATTTTGGTTGTAATATTTTCAGCATCTGAATATTCAGAAAGCAAATCAATTGCCATATCAATTACTGAATTGATCTTATTGAGTTCGCCAAATCCAAATATGACCATTAAAAACCTTTTAGTTTCAAGGCTTACATTTGTTCTTTCTGAATCGCTGGTTGGACTGCCAAATGCGCCCTC
This sequence comes from Prolixibacteraceae bacterium, assembly GCA_017998095.1. The sequence continues at coordinate 15,908 of JAGODU010000066.1, forward strand.
TTCATCACGTAATACAGGTAAAGAATCAATATTCAATATTCCTCTGCCAATACCTTCATAAACATCATCTTCGTTTCCTACATCCAAAATGATATTGCCTTTTATCTTATTCGAATCGTAGCCTCCAATTGAAAATCCTGTTTCAAGGGAAATGAGATTAACAATATCCACCACATTATTAACCTGATACAGGTCGTTACCTTTTAATATCCTTCTGATAAGAGCTTCAGCAGAAAGCCTGTAGCGTGCAGGGTCTTTACCGAATGCCCTATATGCTTTACGGGAAGAATTGATTGCAGGAAGTGAGCTTACCTTTTCAATATCAATCTTTTGCCTGAGGATATCAGATACACTGATAATGTTATCCCACAGATACTTATTTTGAGCAGTAACAATTACATCACATTCAATACAACCGAGAGAAACAGTATTCCATCGCGAAAGAAAATTATCGGAGACAGTAATATTTTTCACTTTATATTGCTTGAGTTAAACGTTTTAACAAATCAAGCTTTTCAGCTGAAACAAGAGGTGATAATTTGGAATAAACCTCTTCATGGTAAGTGTTTATCCAGATTATTTCCTGATCAGAAAGTAAATATTTATCTATCAGGTGGGTATCAATAGGAAAAACAGTAAGCGTTTCGAATTTAAGGAATTGTCCGAATTCGCTTTCTTCATCTTCAACACAAACAAGGACATTTTCAGTTCTCACGCCATATTTGCCTGTACGATATATTCCCGGTTCTACAGAAATAACATTTCCCGGACAAATAGGCTGATTGTTAAGATCCTGCCTTATGCTCATTGGTCCTTCATGAACATTAAGAAAAGAGCCAACACCATGACTTGTACCATGACCGTAGTTCATCTTGTTTCTCCATAAATAATTGCGAACCAGCACATCGAGGTGGCAGCCTATCGTTCCCTTTGGAAAAGAAGCAGTTGAAAGGGCTATTACACCTTTGAGAGCAAGAGTGAAATCTCTTCTAACATCATCATCAACAGGTCCGAGAGCAATTGTCCGGGTAGTATCTATAGTTCCGAAATCGTATTGCCCTCCTGAATCAAATAACAGCACACCTTCTGGTTCAAGTTTGCTTGCAAACTCCTTGCTGACATGGAGATGAACAATAGCACCATGATCTTTATAACCAATAATCGGATAAAAAGCAGAACCCCTGTATCCCGGTCTTTTAGAACGGAACTCATCAAGTTTGCAAACAGCATCCCACTCAGTGATTGTAGTCTTGCCAATATTGTTTTCAATCCAGTAAACAAAATCAAGCAGTGCTACCCCATCAGTGATATTAGCTTTTTTAAAACCTTCTATTTCAGCATTATTCTTTCTGGATTTAAGGAGGTTAGGAAGAGAAACTGCTTCTGAAATATGATTTCTTTCACGGAGAACCATTTCAATAAGATAATTTGTTCTGTCGGGATCAATAAGTATCCTTTCCCCTTCTATCGTTGAGATATAAGTATAAAACTGATCATAAGGAAGTATTTCAACCCCATCTTCTTTTAGTTCTTTCAGTGATGAATTATCGAACTTGTTCTTATCAATAAAAAGAATCGCATTGCCTTTTGAAATAATGCCATAGCCAAGAACAAGAGGATTGAAATCAACATCATTACCTCGTATATTGAAGGTCCAGCAAAGGTCATCGAGTGCTGAAATGATAGTTATATCTGAGTTTTGCTTTAAAGTTTCTTCATGAATAATTTTGAACTTCTCTTTACGGGAAAGTCCTGCCCATTCTACAGGATGCAGAAAAGCTTTAGCGAATGGCAAACCCGGGCGTTCAGGCCAAATTTCATCAAGCAGGTCGAAATGACTTTCAGTCCTGATACCTTTTTTAGAAAAGAATTTGATGTATCTGTTCACTTCAGAAGCCGGATAGCAAGAACCATCGAATCCTACCTTTTCTCCTGCTTTTAATCGTTGAGACACCCATACTTCAACAGGGATTGTTTCAGGGAGGCGGGCTTTTTCAAGAGAAATGCCAGTCCCTTCAGTTTCAATTTCATACTGAAGATAATAGCGGGAGTCAGTCCATAAAACAGCTTCATCAAGAGTAATGGCAAGCCATCCGTAAGAACCTGTAAAACCTGATATGAAGGTACGAGTTTCCCATCTTGAAGGAAGATATTCTCCAAGATGTGGATCTGAACCATTTATAAGATAAGCACTTATACCCTTTTGAGACATAAGTGATCTCAAAACTTTCAATCTTTCTTTAATTATTTCCTTCATTGACAAGCTGTGTTAAAATGTTCCTGACTGATTGAAAAGGAACATCATCAAGATTAATATCTTCCGGTTTCCAGAATTCAATACCACTGATATCGTCTTTGAATGTGAGACTTTCAAAATTTATTATTTCGCATTTAAAAGCAAAATCAACAGTAAAAACAATAGTTCCGGAGTATTGATATCTATTGGGAAATGAACCGTAATAAATAAAATTATCAACTTCAAGGTCAAGTTCTTCCTTAACTTCCCGAAGCAAAGCAAATTCAGCACTTTCTCCGGGATCGATAAAACCCCCGGGCAAATCGAGGGCTCCGATTGAAGGTTCTATTCCCCGTCTTACCATAAGAATTTCATTTTTAGCATTAAAGATTAAAGCAGTTACAGCTGCAGAAGAATTCAAAAAGAAATGAAATCCACATTTATCACACTTAAATGAAAAGTTATTACTGTTGAACGCTCCTTTAGATGCACAGCGTGGACAGAATTTATAATGATTTTCAGGATGCTTTTCTTTCATCACATAAAGTTACGAGTTACTTTTCTGACCAACAAAATAATCATCTTTTTCAGCAAAAAGAATATTGAAGGTTGTCAGTGAACCATAAGCGCGAGTAATATATTGCTGAAGGTCGATTTTATCGGTCTCATCAAGTTTAGGATGCGTATTGATATTCTGTTCCAAAACTCTAAGCCTGTCACGAAGCATTACAATCTTGTGGAAAAAAGTTTCAATTGGCACTTCTTTTGGCTGAAGGTCGTTATTTGCCGGCTTCATTATCAAAGTTCCGTTTTTCCATTTATCTGCAATTGGAGCTTTATAAGTGATAGCCTGATGTTTATCAAGGACATAAGTTATTGCCTCTTCAACTTCAGCAAGAGTAAGTCCTGTTCGTGGCTTATTTTCCGGTTCAGATAATACTTTAATATCGGTATTGTATTTTGTTAATTCTATCTTGCCTCCTCTTTCAAAGAAAACCTCATAAATTGTAAGATATGACTTACTGATTATGCCTTCACCATAACGAGGGTGATCAACTCTAGTTCCTACTGCTAATTCTTCCATAAGTATTTTTTTAATTTAAGTATAAAAATATTGAAAATGTGATACTTAATATAAATAAAAAATTATATTTTTGAATAACCTAAAAATATAAAATTATGAAAAAGCTATTATCAATAATCCTAATTTTCGTTTGTATTTCAGGTTTTGCAAATATCCAAACAAAATCACAGAAAGTAGCAACACAATATCAACAAAAAACAGGTATAAGTGCTACTGAAACACAAAACATTTATAACATGTTTGTTACATACTTAACGAACAAACAAAATGGAGTAGCAATTAGTCCTTCAGTCCAAACACAGGTTAACGCGATTTTGGCTGCTTTAAAAAATACAACAACGCCACATTTATATGCCAATCAGGTTAATTTCACTGTTTCAGGTGAGTTAACTCTTACTGACCCAGTTTACCAACAGATAAGGGCTAATAGTTTTGATTCCAACTGTCCCACACAAGGATATATTAATTTTGCAGGCAGCTTTCATTATGATGTAATTGAATTCACAGTAACACAAGCCGGGCAAGTTGACATTGAAGCTATGAGTTTCCCGGGAGACATTCTTTTTGCATTATACTGTGATTTTGATCCTGCAAATCCAACTCATAATCTAATTGATACTGACGATGATGGAGGAAATGGTTTAAACTCAAGGCTTGAAGATATTCATCTTCCTTTGGGAATTTATTATTTGGTTGTTACAACATGGAACAACTTAGGTTCTTTGGGTAGTTATGATGTCGAATTCAGAAGTGACAACGGTCAGGTTGTTTTAGGAAGCCACCCTGTACCAATCAGTTACTGGTGGATAGTTTCATTGTTCGTCCTAATTGGAGCAGGTATTGTTATCAAAAAGTTTTATTTTTAAAACAAATATCTCAATATAAGTAAAGGAGTGGTCACCCACTCCTTTTTTTATTTTTAATTTTGCAGTATGAAGAGCGAGATCAAGAAAGTTTTAATAAGATTAAATATCTGGAGGATAAATCATATATCCGAAAGCAATTTCGTACTGATACTTAGTCTTATTGTGGGTGTGGTAAGCGGATTGGCTGCTATTCTTTTAAAAACTGCAATACATTGGTCGATTGAAATGGTTGACTGGCTTATACTTAACGGAGGTATCGTCTTTGTTGTTTTCCCCTTTGCCGGTATATTATTATGCTATTTGTTTGTCCGATATGTAATTAAGGACAATATCAGTCATGGAGTTACCCGGGTTTTATATTCAATTTCAAAGCAAAACAGTATTTTAAAGCCTCATAATATGTGGAGTTCAGTATTGGCTAGTACTGTAACTATTAGTTGCGGAGGCTCGGTTGGAGCTGAAGCCCCGGTTGTATTGACCGGATCTGCCATTGGTTCTAACCTGGCAAGGTTTTTCAAGCTCAATTACCGGCAAATTACATTAATGGTAGGCTGTGGTGCAGCAGGAGCAATAGCCGGCATTTTTAAAGCTCCAT
>JAGODU010000067.1 GCA_017998095.1 Prolixibacteraceae bacterium
CGTTGTTACCCCGGCCAAAAGGCCAGGGTTAATAAGAAGGAGGAAGCTGCCAATAATAATAACCCTGGCCTTTAGGCCGGGGTAAGCATGAACGCCTCACAACATGGGCTTTAGCCCTAACAGACGAAGTTTACTCCCTGTCATATTCACATTGTTCCTAAATTATTTGGGTCGGGACTACCAATGACCCAATAAACCCAGCCAGTCGATTAAAACCTATTTTAAGACAAGTCATAATTCCCCAAATTTAATTCACCCCATGAATGTAAATTTCACCCCAGGCCATTTTTTATTCATACCGAAACTGCCATTCTCACAACATATTTTTTATTGCTATTTATATCTGATTTTACTTTGCATCAGTTTAATCAATTAATATAAATCAATAATCAATGATAGGATTTAAAGAACAGGCAATTGAATTTGCAAAGATTTTCAGGAATGAACATTCAAACCAAAACCTGAGTACAGGAATGGAAATAATAAACTGTAATTTTGAATCGCACTATCCATTTAATTTCACTTATAAAGGTTTCGTTAAAGGCGATTTATATTACCATGAACTTGTACAGGGCAGGGTAGATGAGAATTTCAAATTCTCATATCCGATTGTTGTTCCCGACAAAACGAAGAAGTATAACAAGGCAATTATTCTTCTTCACGGGCTTAATGAAAGAACCTGGGATAAGTATTTTGTCTGGGCTAAGTATCTGGCAGAAAAGACCAATCGTCCTGTTATCATGTTCCCGATTGCATATCACATGAACAGGTCGCCCAAAAGCTGGAGCGACAGACGGCTTATGTCTGAATTGTCAAATATCAGAAAGAGAAGTGAAAAAGACAACAATTCAACATTTGCCAATGCAGCTCTCAGTACCAGACTTGAATCGCATCCTGAGCTGTTTTTCTATTCAGGACTTCAAACTTGTTATGATATTCAGCAGCTTCTGAATGAAATTAAGCGGGGAGAGAACAATATTTTCACACCCGATACACATTTAGACATTTTTGCTTATTCAATAGGCGCATTTCTCTCTCAGATACTTTTACTTGCCAATCCGGGTGGCATGTTCAGTACGACCCGCTTGTTCATCTTTTGCGGTGGACCAACCTTCGATTGTATGTACGGCAATTCAAAATACATAATGGATCTCAGGGCTTTTAAAAGCTTGTTGAGTCTCAAGAAAAGAAAGGTGTTCAGGACAGTAAAAGAAAACTTAATGATTTCAGGCGATAAGAATATTGCTGAAGCATGGAATGGTCTTGAACTTATGATGCACAGGCATTGGAGAAGAAAAGAGCGGGAAGCTATGTTTAATGCAATTGGAGAAAGGATTAAGGTTGTTGCGTTGGAGAAAGATAAAGTCATGCCGGTGAAAGGTATAATCAGAGCAATGAGAGGAAGAAAGAACAATGGTCTTGTTCCGGTTGAAGTAATTGATTTTCCGTTTGCCTACACACATGAGCAGCCTTTTCCCATGGGAGATGACAAGATACAAGGCTATGTCGACAGGTGTTTTACCGTTGTATTCGACAAGGTTGTTAACTTTTTCAACTTTCAGGGCAGCGAAATAAGCAGGAATTGAATTTATTAGTAATTTTGCCATCCCACTAAGGGGCTGACTGGTTTTGACAGCAGGCTGATGTGGTATGTAAGCATGCAGGGTTTTGGTTGTTTGCCCTCAATTAAATGGCCGGAACAATAATTGGCGAAGATAACTTTGCTCTTGCTGCCTAATCGAATTATAGTAGATTTAAGGCTCCTCTTCGGAGGATTTGCGGCATAAGATGTTGCAACAAGACGTTTCCCGGGCGGTTCACACCTCTCTCCAACCCGATCAGGAAGCGCTCGCAATCAGGGGTTAGCATTAAGGAAGCTTCGGACTTAATGCGAAGTTAAGAAGATAAGGTAGCAGTCGGTGGCTCTGATCCAGCTGTTACTCGAAAAACAAGTCAGGCTAAGCATGTAGAAAGCGTATGGCTTCCCTGTTTGGACCAGGGTTCGAATCCCTGCAGCTCCACAAAAGACTCTGAATCAAAAGTTCAGGGTCTTTTTGTTTTTATAAGAAATTTATACAGCTGCTCATAATTATCAGATTATCAATGTGTGGTAATCAGTTGTTTCCAGGGTCATTGGTAGAGTAGCAATTCAGTGTCTTTATATTACTCAGGAAGACAGAAATTTTAATTAAGATATTCGTCTAATTACTGCCCAGACGGTAAAAAAATATGAATTTTTGTATAAACCCACTAAGTTTTCACTTTTTTTACTGTCATGGCGGTAATATTTTAAATATAGCTTGATAAAGTAAATTAAATTGTTTATTTTTACCGCTATAGAGGTAATATATGGAAGGAGCTAATAAAATAGCAGAAGCAATACTGATGCATCGAAAAGCAACTGGATTAAGTCGTGTTCAGCTTGCAGAAATAGCAGGAGTAGGTAAAACGGTGATATATGATATTGAAAAGGGAAAAGAGACAGTGCAGCTCAACACCTTGTTGAAAATATTAAAAGTATTAAATATTAAGATTACTCTTTCAAGCCCATTTTTAGATAATCAAATTTCATAATGAAATGAGACAAGCAAAAGTGTATGTTAAAGAAAATGAAGCAGGTATTTTGACTGAAATTATACTAGGGAAAGAATATTTGTTTGAATATAATGATGATTATAAAGGTCATGCTGTTTCATTGACTATGCCGGTAAAAGAAAAGGCCTTCAAATTCAATATGTTTCCTCCATTCTTTGAGGGCTTATTACCTGAAGGGATTCAATTGGATGGTTTGTTGAAGTTAAATAAGATTGATAAGTACGATTTCTTTTCTCAATTGATGACTATTGGTTCTGATATGGTTGGAGCTGTTACTGTAAAAGAAATTGAAGAATGAACCATTGTCCGATAACATATAATCCTTGTGGAGAAAATCGCTATAGCGATCAGGGTTTGAAACTATTATCTGCTGAATTGACTTCACTGAACGACCTCGAATATACTGCAGAAGAGCAAAGAAAAGAAGCATTTAATCGTGCTCTCAGGATGTCTGTACAAGGAGTACAGCCCAAGCTTAGTGCAAGATTGAATGTTAAAGAAAGGAAGTTCGATATTGTTGATTCAGGTGGAAGATATATTCTTAAGCCACAGCATCAATATTTTCCGGAAATGCCGGAAAATGAAGATCTTACCATGAAACTTGCAGGAGTGACCGGTTTAGATATTCCGCTACATGGATTAGTATGGTCAAAGGATAACACATTGACCTATTTCGTTAAGCGGTTTGATAGAAAAGGACAGAATGAAAAAGTTCAGGTTGAAGATCTCGCCCAATTGGCAGGATTGAACAGAGATACCAAATACAATTACAGCATGGAAAAAATTGTCAGCTTAATTGATAAATTCTGTACTTTTCCTTCAATTGAAAAGATAGTACTGTTCAAACTGGTATTATTCAATTACATTATAGGTAATGATGATATGCATCTTAAAAACTTTTCTTTAATCACAGAAAATGGAAAAGTGAGGATGTCTCCTTGTTATGATCTTCTGAATACTACTATCGAATATAGTAAACCCGATGATGAAATTGCTTTACCCTTAAAAGGTAAGAAGAAACATCTGACTCAAAACATTCTTATTACTTATTTCGGAATTGAAAGGTGTGGATTGACAATTAAAAGTGTAGAAAAAGTTTTGGATTCAATATCATCTGCAATTCCTGCTTGGAAAACACTTATTGATAGCAGTTTTCTTTCACCGGGTATGAAAGAAAAGTATCTTGAATTGCTGAATGCCCGTCTGAAGAAATTAAATTTTTAATAACTGTGTACCATTTTTTAGGCTAGGAAGCACCTGTTTTGATAGTGACCAAATAGTGACCAAATTCATACCAAATTCTAACCAAATACCATAAGCGAGGGAGGCTTATGGTATTTGGTTAGAATTTGGTATGAATTTGGTACGGTTGAGGTGTATTTTCTTTTGTTATTAATAGACTTCAATAGGGGTTACTTATAAATGGAGATTATCTCTCTTTTCTTTACATGAGTAAATTTTGATTAAAATACAGAAAAACAGCTACATAACTATGTGATTTTAGATAAAAGTCAATAACACTTTTATCTAAAATTAGAAATTATATATCTAAAATTAAACATCCGCTTCTTTATAGTATTCTACTTTTATTTCCTGTTAGAACGATTAGAATTCAATAATTAAAATACATTTTTATGTGCTTCAGCTTACCTGAAAGTTTTATTAAGTATGGGGTTCCCGAAGAAAATCAAGGGGCAATATACTACTCAATATCAAACTTTTTTATTTACCTAACATTTAAATATTTTAATCATTAATCTATTGTTTATGAAACAAAATCAGTTATTAAACTTCATCAATCTTAAAAAAATCATAATGATTTCTTTGATTTCATTTGTTTTTTATCATTGACAGGAGTTACTGCTACTGCATCGGAAAGTATTCCTAAGGATGCTGTAGTAGTAAAAGGAGTTGTAAAGGAAATGAAATCTTCCTCTCTGTTGCCGGGGGTTACGGTAGTTCTTAAAGGAAAAACCATTGGAACTGTAACCGATATTAACGGTAACTTTGTTATTAATGCATCAGAAGGTGACATTCTGGTATTTTCCTACATCGGTTATTTACAACAGGAGATTAAGGTTGGCAATACAACTTATTTAGAAGTGAATTTGCAGGAAGACCTTTACGGAATTGAAGAGGTGGTTGTAACCGGTTATGGTGTACAGAAGAAAAGTGACCTTACCGGGTCAGTTGCTTCAGTGTCAGCAGAAAAACTTACAAGTGTGCCTATTGCAAATATTGAACAAGCTTTGCAGGGACAGGCTGCCGGTGTAAATATCATTCCAAAGTCAGGACGTCCTGGTGAAGGTGCAGATATTCAGATTCGTGGTGTCACTTCTATTAATGGTACAAAACCTTTGGTTATTATTGATGGTGTCTATGGCGACCTTAATAATATTAATCCTGCCGACATTGCATCAATTGAAATTCTTAAAGATGCCTCTTCAGCTGCAATTTATGGTGCAACCGGAGGAAACGGTGTAATCCTTGTAACTACTAAAAACGGTAAGGCAGGCAAGATGAACATTAGTTTAAATGCTTACCGTGGTGTTGAAAGTCCTGTAGGAAAAATTGAAATGATGAACTCACAGGAGTACATGGAAGTTTGTGAGGAAATAGATTTTAAGGGGAAAACACCTCTTAACTATAGTCCTGATACTCTTCCTACTTATGATTGGCAGGACATTGTTTTTCAGAATGTTATTACTGAAAATTATGACATGGCAATTTCCGGTGGAAATGATGTTTCAACATACTTTTTCAGTGCCGGTCTTGATAAGCAGGGCGGTATTGTTAAGAATACAGATTTTCAGCGTTTTACTATAAGAATGAACTCTGAGCACAAAGTAAATAAGTTCATTACTTTCGATGAAAAGGTAACTTTTGTTAATACAACTAAAAATGGTTTTGACGACTGGTACTGGCACAACTACTATAACAATCCTATCTTAGGTGTTATAGTAATGGATCCTACTGTTCCTGCTTATGATGCAGACGGAAAATGGACAATTTCTCCTCGTAATGTTGCCAATCCTTTAGTAGGAATCGATCTCAAAGATAAATTAGATAAGAATAACCATTTTGAAGGTAATTTCGGGTTAAAGATTCATATCATTAAGGGTCTTGATTTTCAGAGCCGTATTATTGGTAAGTTCAGTCTTAACGATCAAAAAGAATATTTGCCAATTTACTGGGCTTCTCCAACACTTTACAATACTCAGGACAAACTTAGCCAGAGTATGAAGAAAAGTATGTCATATAACTTCCAGAACTTTATTAACTACCAGACAACTATAGCAGGGAATCATAATATTGCCTTAATGGCAGGTATGGAAGCAAGCAAATGGTGGTGGTATGATATAGCCGGACAAAGGCTTGATATGGCAAGTTCAGATCCAAATATGTTATATCTTACAAAATCTACAAATGGAACAGCTGATGCACAGAATGTTACAGGTACAGCTGATCTTGGCACAAGTCTGGCATATTTTGGTCGTTTGAATTACGATTTCAAAGGGAAATACCTCTTGACAGTTAACGTAAGACGTGATGGCTCAAGTAACTTTGGTCCTAACAACAGATGGGGTACATTCCCTTCATTTTCTGCAGGATGGAAGTTTACTGAAGAAGAATTCATGAAGAGTGTACCGGTAATATCAAGCGGTAAAATACGTTTTGGTTATGGACAAACAGGTGCCAATGCAAGAACTGGTACTCCTTTCCTTTCAAAAGTTGAAACTAAAGCTGAATTCAGATATACATTTAATGGTACTGAAGTTGGGGGTTTAGGAACACAGGTAGGAACAGCACCTAATCAGATTGCAAACCCTGCAATACATTGGGAATCGATTAACATGTCAAACCTTGGTTTGGATATGTCATTCTTTGAAAACCGGGTTTACCTTACTGCTGATTTGTTTAACAAGGTAAATGAAGGTATGCTTCTCCAGAAAGAAACTAGTTCAATTGCAGGTACACATGGTGGTGCAAACCCTGAAGTGAACTTTGGTAGCATTAGCAATAAAGGATATGAAATTACAATTGGTGCCCGCAAAAATGATGGTGAGCTTACAGGTTCTATTGATTTGAATTTCTCAGGTGTTCAGAATAAAGTTCTTTCACTTGCCACTGACTCAATGAAATCAGGTGCGGTACACAATGTATCACCAACAAATATTACTATAGTAGGTCAGCCAATTGCACAATTCTATGGCTATCAAATAGAAGGTATGTTCTCTGCTGATGATCCAACTGAATTAGTTGGTAAAAATTATGTTATTAGTAATCAGCCTTACTTCATTAATGAATCAACAGGTCAAAAACAGTTCTTTCAGTCAAAAGCAAAGCCCGGTGATATGCGTTTTAAAGACGCAAACAATGATAGCAGGAAGACAGAAGCAGGTGATAAAGTTCTTCTTGGAAGCCCATGGCCTAAATTGTCATTCGGATTTTCTGTGAACCTTCAATATAAAGGATTCGACTTTTCAGCATTCTTTAATGGAACATACGGAAATAAAATCATGAACGGAACCAAACAGTATATGTATAATCCAACAGGATATGCTAACCGTGGAAAAGCATTTGCCAATCGTTATCGTGATGAGATTGTCAAAGACGGAGTTGTTGTTGTTCATGAAAACCATGATACAGATGTTTATCGTCTGTCAGCAGATAATTATACACAAATGAATTCATTCTTTGTAGAAGATGGTTCATTCCTTCGTTTAAGAAATTTGATGCTTGGTTATACTATTCCTAAATCTGTTACAAGCAAAATTGGTGTTGAAAAACTTAGAGTTTATGTTGGTGGAAGAAACTTGTTTACACTTACAAAGTATACAGGTATGAATCCTGAAGTAGGAAGTATTGATAATATTCTGAATTCAGGAGTAGATATAGGTCTTTATCCGGTAACAAAAATGTTATATTTTGGAGCCAATTTAGTTTTTTAAATGACCAATTTAATTTAATAAAGTAATATGAAGATTATGAATAAAATAATATTAAAATACATGTTGATTCTGTTGATTGGGATAGCATCATTTGGATGTAGTTCCGATTTCCTGAACATAACACCTCAGGCAGCAGAAAACAGTGCAGCGTTCTATCTTACAGAGGACCATGCCAATCAGGCTATTACCGCAGCTTACTCACCATTTAATAATATTGGTGTTTGGGATACTGATATTTTACACCGTATGGGTGAAATGCCGGGTGACGATGCAGAACCAGGAGGGGAAGACATTAGCGACTGCCCTAATTTACAGGACTTTGGTCGTTTTACTTGTTTGACCACTGATGGTATATTTGATGAAGTTTTTGGTACTTTATACCGTGGTGTTTATTTTAGTAATATTGCTATTGAGGAATTACCAAGTATTAAGGAAACTGACAAAAATGCTGATCCGGTTTTGATTGACAGAAGGGTAGCTGAAGCTAAGTTTATACGTGCAATAAATTATTTCTATCTGACAATGATTTTTGGTGGTGTGCCTTATGTTGATCATGTACTTGGTGCAGATGAATATGATCAGCCGCGTGCAGAAATTAAGAAGATATATGAATTGATTGAAAAAGACCTTAAAGAAGCAATTGAAGTGCTTCCTGAACGCAGTGGTTGGGGTGCTGAAATAGGCCGTGCTTCAAAGGGAGCTGCAAAAGCGTTGCTTGGTCGTTTGTATCAGTTTGAATCGTCTTATGCTAAAAATTACGGGGGTAAAGACAAACGTTTTGACGGCATGACTGAACGTTGGGCAGAATCGCTCAAGTATAGTGAAGAAGTAATCAACTCAAATGAATATGAACTTGTTGGTATCGGCGGTGAAACTTATGATTCATGGAGAGGAAATGTAAATGGATATCGTTATATTTTCACATCTGATGGTGACAACTGTAAAGAAGGCGTTTTTGAAATTCAATGTTTAAAAGAAGGTTTAGGATGGTCAGCTGCAAGAGGTAATTCAGCAGCTCAGTGGAACACTTCACGTTATTTCTTTGATGAAACAGGAAAAGCTACGACTGCAGGACCTTGGGGTTTTGCTGTTCCTACTCAGGAATTATACAATTTGTTTGATCCGGCTGACCCACGTCTTAAAACATCTATGACAAGAGAAGGCGATGTGGATTCAATGCAGACTTCAAACGGAAAATGGGTACCTTATTGCTTTGACCATTGTATTACAAAAGTTTATGCAAAAAAATGGGAAGCTTCTTCAGCTGAGTTTAAAGATATCGGTGCTCCATGGCATGGTGCTCCGCAGAATATCAGGCTTATACGTTTTTCAGAAGTATATCTTAATGCTGCAGAAGCTGCTTTAATGCTGGGACAGAATGACAAAGCCCTTGCTTATGTGAATAAAGTTCGTGAACGTGCAAGAATGTGCGGAAATACAGGAAAACCTGCTGCTTTAACAAGCATCACGCTTAATGATATCATGAACGAAAGGCGAATGGAATTTTCGAGTGAAGGAAAACGTTTCTATGATATGGTAAGATGGGGTATTGCTGATGATATACTTAATGCAACACCTACTATTGATGGTTATCCAAGAGAATTTATTCCAGGAAAGAATGAATTTCATCCACTTCCTAATATTGAAATTACTCTTAGTCAGGATAAACTTTTACAATATCCCGGCTGGTAATCTGATAGAATATGTTTAGTAATTTTTATGAACATTCTTTTTTTTCATAAATAGTTAGATCAATTAAAGGGACTGTCTCGAAAGAGTTCAGTCTCTTTTTTTTATAGTTTTTTTCTGTCTTTAATTTTGAATTTTATTAGTTTTAGCATTTACTGATAATATTGATACCTTATGAGGGCACTTTGGTTCAACAAAAAGAAAAGTATTAAAGTTCTTTTACTGATTTTAGCTGTTATATGCCTTTCGGGCTGTAGTGGTCATCAGATTAAAAAAGAACTGCAGTTAATTTTAAGCGAAAAACAAAAAGCTGAGGGTATTGATATTAAATATCCATGGAATTATACAATATTTCCTCCAGAGATACCTGCTCCGGTATTTGAATGGGAAGATAAAACATCACATTCTTCAGAATGGAATGTTTTTATTTCAAACGATAAAGGTGAAATTCTCATTTCAGACATAAGTGATAAATGCTCATGGAGACCTGATTCAACTGATTGGAAAGATTTGAAAAAAAATCCTGCGATGAATAATTTTACATTTACTGCTATTGCAGAAAAGTCAGTAAAAGATCAACATCCATCAGGAAAAATCATTTTTTCATTTTCTAAAGATTCGGTTGGAGCAGATATTTTTTACAGGGCAGTGACTCTTCCTTTCAGTTATGCAGTTAAGAATGTTAAAACTATAGAATGGTATTTAGGAAGTATTGATGGCAACAAGCCAAGAAAGATGCTTGACAATATACCTGTTTGCGGTAATTGTCATTCCTTCCCGTTACAAAAACCTTTGCTGGCAATGGATGTAGATTATGCGAATGATAAAGGATCATATATAATTTCAGACATAAAAGAAAACTGTTTGCTGAAAGCTGAAGATGTTATTACATGGAGTGATTACAAACGTGAAGACGGAGAAACTACATTCGGGTTGCTTTCTCAGATTTCGCCTGACGGCAGGCATGTTCTATCAACAGTTAAAGATTTATCGGTATTTGTAGCTATTGATGATAACCTTGCTTACTCGCAGTTGTTTTTTCCTGTAAAGGGAATAATTGGAATATATGACAGGCAAAAAAAATCATTTAGCTCTTTAAAAGGTGCAAATGATGAAAGATATGTGCAAAGTAATGCCAGCTGGTCGCCTGATGGAAAGAAAGTACTGTTCACTAAAACAGTAGCATATATTCCTGAAAAAATCAGGAAAAAGGGAAGAGAATTGCAAAGTGTTAATGATATAAAAGAATTTATAAACGGAACAAAGGAGTTCAAGTATGACTTGTATTCAGTTGATTTTAATGAAGGCAATGGAGGAGAGTCGAAGCCACTTGAAGGGGCTTCAGCTAACGGGAAAAGTAATTATTTTCCAAAGTTCTCGCCCGATGGTAAGTGGATAGTCTTTTGCCAGGCTGATAATTTCATGCTGCTTCGGCAAGACAGTCGTCTTTACATTATGCCTTCAGAAGGAGGAGCACCTCGTTTGATGAATTGTAATATGGATGAAATGAATTCATGGCATTCATGGTCACCAAACAGTAAATGGATTGTTTTTTCTTCTAAAAACCGTGGTATATATACTCAACTCTATCTTACTCATATAGATGAGAATGGTAATGATTCACCTCCGGTTCTTCTTGAAAACCTGTGCTTTGAAAAAAGAGCAGCTAATATTCCGGAGTTTTATCCTTTCAATGCTGATGAGTTTAAAAAAATCACTGACAATTTTTCGGCTACACCTGTGTATTTCAACAGGGCAGCTAATGATGCTATCAGTAATAAATACTACAAGAGTGCTTATGATGATCTTGATAAAGCATTTCAATCAGATAGCAATTACCTTGAAACCTACTTAAACAGAATTATGTTGAACCTGGTACTTAAACAAGCTAATTCGCTTAAAGAATTATCGGATAATAAGAAAGCAATGAAAATTGTTTTAGACTCATTAAGATTAAAACCAAATGATGAATATTTTCTGTCTTTAAAGTTAACCTTGCTTTCTAATACAGGAAGAGGACAAGAAGCAATGAATGAAGCAGAAGCATTGGTTAAGAAATACCCGGGGAATTATAAGTTTTATGAATTACTGTCTTCTTACTATAAGAAAAATAATAAATATCAGGAAGCTATTGATTGTTTTAAGCAAATGCAGAAGATTTATCCGAAAGAAAATCAGCGTTTAAATTCAATGATAGCAGAAACATATATGAAAGCTGATAAAAATGATGAAGCACTTAAGATTGTTAATCAGTTGCTTAATGACAGACCCGATAATAATGAATTGTATCTCATTCGTTCTCAGATACAAATGAATATAAAAGCAATTGAAAAGGCAAAGAGCGATATAGATTTTATTATATCCAGAGATTCAGTTAATTATAAATTCAATAAGATGCTGGCCCAATTATATCAGGCTCAAGGCAACAAGAGACTTTATTATTTTCAGGTTCAAAAAAACATGAGAATTTTAAACAACTTATATCAGTTGAACAATGAAGATGTTGATGTGATTTTTGAACTGGCATCATTAAATCTTTCTATGGGCGATTTAGATGGTGCTGAAGAATGGTTTGATCGTATTTTGGCATA
Source organism: Prolixibacteraceae bacterium (assembly GCA_017998095.1). The sequence continues at coordinate 11,828 of JAGODU010000067.1, forward strand.
CTTCCCCAATAACTATGAAGCGTTGAAACAAAAGGCTGTAATAAAGCTTAACAAGCAGATGTGGAATGAGGCAATATCTATTTATGACAGACTTGAAAGTTATTACAGACCTGTTGAAGAGTTCCTAAATAATAAAGCAATTGCATATATTCAGATTGGCAATTTGAAAAAGGCACTGGAATATTTTGATAAAACACTAGAAGTGAATCCGGGAAATAAGGATGCGCAGTTTAACAGGAATAAGCTTAGGGCAGAAATGTCAGGACGTAAATAACCAAATTAAAATACTGAAAATATAAAAGGCCGGTTTTTCCGACCTTTTATATTTTCTTTTTTTATTTCATGTAATATGCGCCTGCAAATGCAGCTTTCTTGACTTTTATTTTTTCCTTGTTTTCAGCTTTTATGCTAAAATCATTTTTACTGAAATTATTAAAGAATGTGGTAGATATTCCGTTATAAAACTTACTTTCAGTTTCAAAACCGGGATATAAAGCAGTCAGTTCTTCGGGAGCAATTAAATTTGCAGTGCATTTCTCGTTATTTGCAGGGCACCAGACGATTATTGTATCTGATTTTTCTTCAGATTCATTAAGATAGAAATTGTTATTCATTTCAGATAGTTGAGATTTACTGAGCCTTTCACACATATTAGCTGGTTGCCATGCTGTAAAGTCAGGACGCCGGTATTTTTTTTCCATGTAGAAAATATTGTTTTTGAAAATGTGATTGAAGCGCGAATCAACACCGGGAGCAGTTAGAATATGCCATCCAAAATGGTCTTTTTCATCTCCGCGTTCATTTCTTCCGAAGCTAGCTGTACTATTGATATATGTATTATTGTAAACTTTTACATTAGCGCTGTTAAGAACGAATGAACCTTGTTCGCAATTCAGGAAAACATTTCCGGCGCAAACAGCATCACTGGATATTTCATAAAAGAAGCCACTGAAGTTTGACCAAATGTGTGCTTTTTTAGTGAATTTATTAATATCGCCTATGTTTTCAACCCAGTTATTGATGAATACTCCGTCTTTGTTTCCTACATCATACCAAAGTCCGTTTGAATTAGGCTGATCGATAATCAGATTATTACGGCATACAACTCTGTGAGTCTGGTTGAATATTTTAACAGAAGAAGGATAAAAGCCGGTCCATTTTTCAATGTTATTGTTGGCAAATATATTTCCTTCTAATAAAACATCTGAAGAAGCTACAATATACAGACCTTCTGTATTGGTATCAGTGATTTTGCAGTGACGCATGACCATACTGTCACCAAGGGCAAATACTCCAATGCGAAAGCATTTTGAGAAAGTACAGTTTTCAAAAACAGTACCGACAACATCTTTGCCAAAATCCTTTTCTTCTGCAACGCCCTGAGGGTAATATCCGGCAATGTGAACCATAGTGTCCGGATATTGAGTTATTGTCAGGCCTTTGATTACCGGGCCTTTATTGTCAGGTTTTTTACCGTTAACATCTTGGGTTGTTCTTATAATTGCCTTACGGAAAGCAGTTATTTCAATGAACTTACCTTCAGGATTAGTACCTATAAATATCTCTTTGGTATCGTAATCAACAAAGCATGTATTTTCAGTTACTTCCTTTTTGCTACCGGCAGATTCAAGGAAATTACCATCGATAAAAATGCCATCGTTATTAAAACGGTGTAGCGGAGTAAATCTTTCTTCCCACTTTCTGTTCCACCAACTTTCAGGGCTGGCAGGAAACAGATGTTCCCACTTAATGGACCACAATCCATCTGGTGTTTTATTCCAGTTTTCAGCAACAAGAGTACCTTTAAGAACAGGATTTTCATTCTTGTAAGGCTGGATAATAATTCCCTGATTGAAAGTAAGGTTTCCTGTACGATATGTTCCGCCTCTCATTATGATAGCATCACCTGTAACGGCTTTTGCAATTGCTGATTCAATAGAAGATGGTTTAAGAGAATCTATTCCTTCAGAATCAGGGGCACCATTTGGTGCCACAAAATAAATTTTCCCTTTTACATCAGGCAGATCATAAGTTATTGATTGAGGACCGTATGAATTTTTATCAGGATCAGGACCTGAGTATGATTCTGTACTATTATCACATGAAATGATTGAAAATGTGATAAATGATGCACAAAGAACCCGAAAGATAAAGTTTACCTTATTCATAAAAATTTGTGTTTAAATTTATTTGCTGTAAAATAATAAAACATTTTTAATTGAAGAAAGCAGTGATTAATAAATACATAAATCAATCAGCAAAAAAAACATGCAATTAATGACAGTCAGAATTTTTGTATATTTATTAGAAATTAAAGTAATTTTTCACCAACTTTTAAGAATCAAATTAATATTTAAAGAAAAATCAAACTCATATATCTAAATATAAACTTTTAATATTTATTGCTATGATGACTAAAAATGAAAAATTAAGGACTGTCCTTTTTGTAATAATAGGATTGTTGATCGGATTTACTGCAGGTGTGTTAGTCAAAAATTCCGGGATTGATGGGAATAGCGCAAAGGGAACTATTTCAAAGGTGAATAATTACAGGAATGTAAAAATTACTGATGAAGATATAAAATTGCGGAGTGAACTATTATCTGACTCCAATATTTACAACGGATATAAGAACTATTTTAATTTTCATTATATAACCGCCTCAGCAATGACTTCTGCTTTAGAGAGCGCAATTAAAGCTTCTGAAGGTTTAGCCGACTTTAAAAATATGAATGGGGAATTGATAGATGGTCTTAAGTCTTACTATAACAGCATGGGACAATTAAGGTCAGAAATTATGATTGCAATTGCATTTCTTAGTGAATTGGGAAATGCTGATCCTTCAGATGTATATATGGCAATTGAAAATGCCAACACTTCAATATCACAAATGAATTACAAAGATAATTCTGTAATATTTTTCCTTGATGAAGCCGGCAGATACCTTTCATCTAAAAATGGAAATAACCTTCAATTGTTTAATAAAGCATACAGCCATCTGTTAACTGTTCAGGGAGTAAAAGCCGCTGCTGTAAAAGACAAGCCCAGAATGAAGTACCTTTCTGAAAAGCAATTGACAGCATCAGTTGGGGAATTACATGCATTCGATAAAGATAATTTGTCACTTTATATTTCAAATGATATTTCGGGATTAAAAGAAATTGAAATAAGTGAAAGTGATTTCAATTTAGAAGCCATTTTTAGGGATATGAATTTAGATTTTGTTATAAGTAATCTTATTGTTAGCAATGAGGCTATTTGTGCTGCAGTATTTGAGAGTGAAAACGTGCTTGTAGGTTGTTTTATGGATTATTCAAATTTGAACCTGGATCAAACCGGAGTACTCAACGTATTTGTTCCTGGTATTTAGATAGCTCTCTTTCGACAAATTCATTTTTCAATAGTTTAACATAGTTGTAAAAACTATATTAAAAAAACAATATTGACATTTCTCATGTTTTCCAAAATTATGCTTCAATTTTATTGAATAATGATTGATTCTTACTAATGAAAAAAAATTAAGGATTAGTATATTTGGAGAACCTTTAGAATTCCTTCCTGATTATGGGTTGTTATATTATTATACCCATACCTTAAAATTTGAATGATTTTTTTATAATACTAATTGTCTAACTAATTTAAAAATGAATGATTAAAAAGATGAAAGCACAATTTGAAAAGTTGATTTTTATGATGGTAATGCTATTCAGTTTTACTGTCTTCACTAGTAATGCTCAAGAAATACCCCTTTCGTATGGTGTAGAGAACAGAGGAGCAAACTGTACAAAACCAGTTTTACCGGCTTTTGAAGAGTTGCCGGTAATTCGTCCGTTGACTGACCCTTTTGAATGGTCAGACAGGAGTGGTAGAGATACAACTCTTGAGGGATGGATTTGCAGAAGAAATGAAATAATTAATGAAATTCAGAATTATGAAGTTGGTCCCAAGCCTGAACGCCCTGATACTATTACAGCAAGTTATGAAAACAAAGTGCTGACAGTAAATATAACTGAAAATGGAAAGACTCTAACCCTCAGATCTCAGGTAACCTTACCTGAAGGCGAAGGTCCTTTTGCTGCAATTATTGGAATGGGCGGAGGATCTGGTAGTTTACCTGCAGAAATCTTTACTAAAAGAGGTATAGCAACTATTGGATTTAATTTTGGTGAGGTTATGGCTCATCAGCAAAGTCGTGGTAATGAACCAATAAATAAATTATATCCGGATCTTGCATATATGGGTGCTTATGCTGCATGGCCATGGGGAGTAAGCCGTTTGATTGATGGTCTTGAATTAGTACAGGATGTATTACCAATAGATCTTAGCAGACTTGCAGTTTCAGGTTGTTCTTTTGCAGGCAAGATGGCTCTTTTTGCCGGTGCTCTTGATGAAAGAATTGCACTTACAATAGCACAGGAATCAGGGGGTGGCGGAGCAGCAGCATGGCGTGTTTCAGAAACCTTAACCGGTGTAGAAACTTTAGGTAATACTGATCAACACTGGTTTATGCAGGCAATGTGGAAATTCAGTGGCAGTAATGTGTCCAAACTTCCTCACGACCATCATGAACTTATGGCATTGGTTGCTCCAAGAGCACTTCTTGTTTTGGGGAATCCCGACTATATATGGCTTGCTGATGAATCAGGCTATGTTTCATGTCGTGCGGCAGAGAGAGTTTGGGAAAACTTTGGGGTACCTGAAAGATTTGGCTTTTCAATAATTGGGGGGCATTCACATTGTGCGGTTGATAATAATCAATATAAAGCTGTTGAAGCTTTTGTTGACAGATTTTTAGTTGGTGATACAACAGTTAGTACCAATTATGAATTAAATACATATCCAAATGTTGATTATTCAGCATGGACTGCATGGTGGGGTACAGGTGTGCCTGATTTTGGGAAACGTGATGCCAACGGCAGCGAATCTATTTGGCTTGAAGTAGAATGTGGAACTATTGGAGCAAAATGGGACGTTTTGAAAGATTTGTTTTCTTCAAATCAATATTGCGTTAGAGTAAAATCTAAAAACACGAGTATTGATGTAGCACCTACAAATCCGGAAGATATTATAACTATTCCATTCAAAAATAAAACAAATTCAAAATTCGATTTATTTGGAAGGTTGATTTGTTCAATGGATACAAAAAACGCCATATGGGTTAAAGTCGATAACGGTGAATTTAAAAAGTATACCGGACAAGTTGGACCCGGATGGGCATGGCAAAAAATGTTAAGTATTGATCTTGAGCCTGGTGACCATAGTGTTTCTATCGCATATTGTAAAGAAGGTGTTAAAATTGATAAACTTTGTGTTTCTAACAATTCTAATAATCCTCTTTTTGAAGGGGAAGAATCAGCTAATTTATGCGAAGTAAAGGTAAGTGCTGTTAACAAAGAAATGTCAGGTTATTCTCTTGGACAAAACTTTCCTAATCCTGTTACAAACGTGACTAGTATACCCTTTGGACTAGCCAGGAGTTCTTATGTGTCATTGAAGGTTTATAACATGACCGGAGCAGAAGTAGCAGAACTTGCAGGAAAAGAATTTTCTTCAGGAAATCATGTTGTAGAGTTTAATTCAAAAGAATTATCGAAAGGGATTTATTTTTACACCCTAAATGCCGGGAATTATTCAGCAAGTCAGAAAATGATTATACAGTAATATCTATATAATATATTAAAGGGGCGTTATTGACGCCCCTTTTTTTTAAAAGATTATTTCTTTATAAATGATTTCGATAAATTTGATGATCCGTTTGCTGATACGAGGTATAGTCCGGGTTTAAGGTCAGAGATATTTATAGAAGAAAAAGAAACTCCGGCAGAACATATCTTTACAAGTTTGCCTGTACTATCAAAAATGTGGATTTCAGTAAACCCTTTTCCTTTAATATTCAAAATATCTTTAGCTGGATTTGGATAAACTTCTATTTTATTTTTGGATTGGGTGTTGACAGATGAAAGACTTGCCGGATATTCATACAGTTTTGTTACTTCTGTAGGCGAAAGGGCGCGGTTGTAATATCTTACTTCATCTATGTGTCCCTGAAATGGAGTTACACCAAGAGGTTCACAGCATCCGAGCATAAAAGCAGCCTCTTTGTTTAGACCCAGTTCCATTTCGCCTTGCTTCAGCAGCTTTGAATCAAGGTAAATTGAACCTTTCTTACCATCGTACGTAACAGTAATGTTTTGCCATTTTCTGGTCAAGGGCATTTCATCGGTAAGAACCAATTGTTTTTCTTCATCTTTGCCAACGGCTTCAAGCTGAATTGGTCCGGTACGTTTCAGGCATACATCCCAATATACTAATTCGTTAGTCCAGTCTGAGCGTTTTCCTGTTATACCATGATATTCACCATCTGCTCCGTTCCAGAATATCCAACAAGAGAAGCTGAATGTGCCTTTACCCTGTGATGGGTCATAAGTTCCAAAGTCAACATACGTTTCAACTTCATCAGGTAATTTTTCAGGAAGGTCGAAGTACAGAGAGCCATAGCCACTAACAGCTGTATCTGACCATACAGGATTGATAATAATGCCATCAGGCATTTTCTCCTTTTCAGTTGCCAGATTGGTCAATACTTCCCCGTCACATTCTTCCATGTTGTAATATCCAACCATTCCTTTTTCTAAGCCGGTTTGAGCGGATACAGTACAAATAATTAGAAATAAAAGTAGTGATAGACAAAGAGTAATTTTTTTCATTTTTTTGCCTCCAATTTTAATTAGGTTTATAATCAGTTAGTGAGTCACCGGAATATTTTCATCAGAATAAAGGGTATAAACCCGTTTGAGAATAAAATAGTTTCGGTTAAGATAAAAATACAATACCTAAAAGTGTATAGACTTCATCATATGTTCAAAAGAATAGAATAATTGTCTTTCCCTGGGAAAAGACAATTATATCATCATTCAGAAAAGGTTTTTATTTTTTTTCACATTTTAAACAAAATTCTAACTAAATTTGAATACGCCTAAATTTTAAATTCCTAAAATTCAAAATAATAACTTATGAAAAAATTACTCTTCTCTTTAATAATCTCTTGTTTGGTAATAGTTGCCAAGGGGCAAGGGACATTTCCTCCGGCACATAGTGGTAGTAATCCATCTATCAATCCGGGTGCACTTACAAGTATTGATTTAAATGGGCAGTTTATTTTTCTTGGAGAAGAAGAAGAATTCTACCGAATGCAAAAAAGTTCTCCTTATGGGGTTTCTACGATTGCAACTACACCTAATAACATTTGTACTGGTGACTTTAATGATAATGGGATATTGTATTATTTATCTAATTGGCAAAGTAACTCGCCACTTTATTCAATAGACTTGTCAACAGGAACTAACACTTTCATTGCAAATCTTCATGGTGCCGATATTGGCTCATTTGGTGCTGCTTGTGCTCTGAGTTATTACAGTGGGAAAATGTATGCGATTTTCTCGATGGACCCTTGGGATTTAAGTGCTGCGGCAGTATTTGAAATAAACCTTAATACAGGTTTGTGCACTCGTATTTCTACGAGCACTTTCCCCGGATTCTATACCACTTTAGCTATTGATAAAGATGGTGTTTTTTATGGAATTGATGCAGGGGAGTATCAAAATGGAAATTTATACATTATAAACCCTGTTGCAGGTACAAGAACATTAGTTGGTTCGACCGGACTTGATACCTGGACATATTGTGATGGAGATTTCGATGCTCAGTCAAATGTTTTATACATTAGTATGTGGGGTGAAGGTACCGGAACAATAAGTACTGCAAATGCTACACCTTCATTTTTCTCTTCATTCCAAGCAAGTTTTTGTGCTGTAGGTTCAACTTCAACCGGGGCAGTAGTTCCAATAAATTACTTATGGATAATTCTGGCTTTTTCTCTTATTATCGGAACGGTTTTAATTAAGAGATTTATAATATAGAAGACACTCAAACTTTCAATGATATTATTTAAAAGGCTGTCAATTAGGACAGCCTTTTAAATAATATTTAGTACTCAATCACTTGTTCTGTCCAAGTTGGTCCTTCAATATAAAACATACCATCTTTGTAATTCACAGGTTCAAATCCCATTTGAGGTGTTTTCTCCCAGTCAGATAGCTCGGGACAATAAGGGTAAGGCCTTTTATCAAACATCATATAATGACAAGAGCTCCATAGCTTTCCATCAGGGCCAATAAAGAGTGAATTATGTCCTGTTTCGCAATAAGGGTCTTGAGAATCATTAAAGTTAAGGTGAGAATATCCTCCTGAAACAGCAAGTTCAGGGCGGTATCCTTTTTTACGGGTGCCAAATATGGGGTCAGGAGATACTAATTCCCAAGGGCCAAGCGGAGAATGGGATTTGAGCAGGCCAACTTCGTATCCTCGAGTCCAGGTAGAGAAAAACATAAAATATGTACCATCTTTTTTAATCACAAAAGGTCCTTCTATTCCACCTACAATCCAGTCGGGATAACCGGTTGTTTTCTTATCAAGAAATTTTTCGGCAGGAGATATCAGTTTCCCCGTTTTAAGGTCAATTTTAGCCTGGAAAAGACCATTTCCACTGCAATAAAAGTAAACCTGCCCATCTTCATCTTCAAAGAGAGTAGCATCGTTATTATACTGAGGGGTAAGGGGGCCATTTACCAGTGAATATGGTCCGGCAATTTTGTCAGAAGAAAAAAGCCACACGCTATGGGTAGACATGCCTTTAGGATCGTCCGCAGTAACTTTACCACTGTTTACAGTAAGCCAGTATTTATTTTGGATAAAATGTATTTCAGGAGCCCAGAAGCGACCGTTATAAGGGCAATCGGCCGGTAGTTTTGATGCA
>JAGODU010000068.1 GCA_017998095.1 Prolixibacteraceae bacterium
CTCCAACCTTATATCCGGTATATAGCCTGAGTCTTATATTCTCAACAATACTGATAGTTGTAATAACTACTACTGCTGTAAGTTACTGGCCTTCGCGCCGAATAGCTAAAATGAATCCAACTGAAGCTTTAAGGGGGAGAATACAATGATAAAATTTCTATTTCAAGGATTAATGCGGGATAAAAGCCGCAGCCGGATGCCAATAATAATAGTTGCTATTGGTGTAATGCTGAGTGTCTTCCTCCATGCTTATATTAATGGAATGCTGAACGACTCAGTTGAAGTAAATGCAAGATTATCTTTGGGACATGTTAAAGTAATTACAAAAGCCTATTCCGATAATATTTCCCAAATGCCAACTGACCTTGCTATTGTTGGAACTGAATCTTTAACAAGTGAACTGAAGAAAACCTTTCCAGATGTAACATGGGTTGAAAGAATTCAATTTGGCGGTCTTATTGATATGCCTGACGATAAAGGAGAAACTGTAACTCAAGGATCTGCAATGGGCTTTGGTATTGACATGCTTTCAGGAAACTCAGAAGAACTTGACAGGATGAATATTTCCAAATCTTTGGTTAGAGGGCAAATTCCTTCCAAGTCAAATGAGATTCTTATTAGTGAACTATTTTCCCAAAAGCTGGGAGTAAATCCGGGAGATGAAGTTACGTTGATTGGCTCTACTATGAACGGAGCTATGAGCTATTACAATTTTATAGTTTCCGGGACAGTTTCCTTTGGAATCCAAATAATGGATAAGGGTTGTATTGTTGCTGACATCAACGATGTACGCAAGGCTCTTGATATGGAAGATGCAGCAACAGAGATCAACGGTTACCTTAAATCGGGATTCTATACGGATAATGAAGCAAATGAAATTAAGGATAAATTTAAAAGTATTTTTCCTGAAGAGTCTGAAGATGATTATGCTCCGGTCATGCTCACTTTGAAAAGTCAGGGATTAATTGGCCAAATGATCGACATTTCAAGCTTCATGGGAATGATTGTAACTTCTGTTTTTCTTATTGCGATGTCTCTAGTTCTTTGGAATGGCGGACTTCTCGGAGGTATACGCCGTTATGGAGAATTTGGTGTTAGACTTGCAATGGGAGAAGAAAAAAAGCATGTGTACATAACTCTGATTTATGAATCCGTTATTATTGGAATAATCGGATCTATAATTGGTACATTTCTTGGATTATTGGCAGCCTGGTACTTTCAGGAGTACGGTATTAATCTGGGTGATACAATAAAAGGTTCTTCAGTCATGATTCCAAATGTTTTCAAAGCTCATATCACTCCTGCTGATTATTATATAGGGTTCATACCGGGTTTAATATCAACTGTAATAGGCTCAGCTTTAGCAGGGATTGGAATTTATAAGAGAAAGACATCTCAACTATTTAAAGAACTTGAAGCCTGAATAATTATAAGAATAACAATATAATCAGCGATAAATGAAAACTTTATTTTTAATTGCATTTTTCACCTTACCAATATTAAGTTTAGCAGATGATAGTGCTGTTGACATTTTAAAAAAGGTGGATAAAAACCTGACCTCAGTGAATAGAGTCGTAGAATCAGCTATCACCATTGAAGGAAAACGTGTAACCCGCACCATTACTTCAAAATCATATTCGGCTGGGGATAACAAGGCCTTCATTGAATACCTGTCTCCTCCCAGAGAACAAGGGGTGAAAATGCTTAAGCTTGAAAACCAGCTTTGGATATACTCTCCATCGACAGACCGCACAATCCAGATTTCAGGCCATATGCTGAGACAATCTGTTATGGGTTCTGACCTTTCTTATGAAGATATGATGGAAAACAATAAGCTTACTGATGTATACGATGCCCAAATAGAAAGTCAGGAAGTATATGAAGGACGAAACACCTATGTGATTAAACTTTCAGCCAAAAAACCTGATATTGCATACCAAACACAAAAAATATGGGTCGATACTGAAAGATTTGTTCCTTTGAAACAAGAAATGTATGCCAAAAGTGGTCAGCTCATAAAAAAGCTGGAAATGAAAGATGTTGTCCAGGTAAAAGGAAGATGGTTCCCAATGACTATGGTTTATAAGGATATGCTCCTTGAAGGTAAAGGAACTGAGTTTAAGGTTACCAAAATTGTATTTGATGTAGACATTCCTGATTACATATTTAGTAAAGCATCTTTGAAAAAGTAAATAGCTATAACACTTTTTTAACTTCTTTCAATTACCGGACATTAAGTTTTATCACTATGTTTGTAATTGTAAACTATAGAAATTAAGTTGGTTAAACTATATTACTCCTGATGATTTCTTTAAAAATAAACGGACAACATATTTCTGTTGAATCTGGAACTACTATTCTTTATGCAGCTCGTCAGCTGGGGTATGATATTCCTGCATTGTGTTTCAACGAAGAAGTAGGACACTTCAATTCTTGTATGATATGTCTGGTAAGGGATAATAAAAACGGTAAGCTCATTCCTTCCTGCTCTTCAATAGTGCATGAAGGAATGGATATTACTGTTTCAGATGAAGAAATTGCGGAAGCAAGAAGAACAGGTCTTGAATTGCTTTTATCAGATCATGTTGGCGATTGCGATGCACCATGTACAATCGCTTGTCCTGCCCATATGGAAATACCTAAGATGAACAGATTTCTTTCTTCAGGAAACTTTAATAAAGCATTAAAGATTGTTAAACAAAATATTGCCCTCCCATCTGTTCTTGGATATATATGTCCTGCGCCATGTGAAGGAGCATGCAGGCGAAAATCAATAGATGGAGCTGTTTCTATTTGTCTTTTAAAACGTTTTTCAGGAGAAAAAGGAAAATTTATTGAACAACCATCGGTTCCAACAGGATTTAAGGTCTCAATAATAGGCAGCGGACCTGCAGGTTTATCAGCTGCTTATTACCTTCAACTTCAAGGCATTCAAACAAATTTATATGACCAGTCTCCATTAGCCGGAGGAATGATAAGAATTAATATTGACGAAGGGAAACTACCTGCTGAAGTTCTTGAACATGAAATATCAGTAATAAAAAATCTTGGCGTCAATTTCACAGTAAATACAAAGGTTGACAAATTACTATTTAAAAAACTACTTTCAGAAAATGATGCTGTTGTTTTAGCTACAGGAGTAATTTCAGAAGAGCAAAAAGAATGGGGAATAAGTTTCAATGAGAAAGGTTTTATTGCAGACAACGATACATTCCAAACCAATAATAAAAAGGTGTTTGCTGTTGGGAACGCTCTCCGCTCTTCAAAACTTGCAATTAGATCGCTTGCTCAGGGGAAGGAAGCTGCATCTTCCATTATCCAACTTCTTAATGGGGAGAAAGTCATTGGCCAACCTTTAAAGTTTAACTCAAAGTTCTCTAAGCTTGTCATTCCTGAATATGTGCAGTACTTAAAAGAATCTACTGACCTAAAAAGAAATGAACCTTTAAATGGCTTTCTTAATGGTCTTTCAGAAGAAGAAGTAAAGAATGAAGCTTCTCGTTGTATGCATTGTGATTGCAGAAAAGCTACAAACTGTATGCTTAGAGTTTATTCAGAAGTATACAATGCACAACAAAAACATTACTACTATGATGAAAGAAAGCTCGTAAGAAAAATCTTTCATGATGTAATAGTTTATGAACCTGAGAAATGTATCAAATGTGGCATCTGTGTAAGGATAACTGAAAAGTACAAGGAAAAGTATGGTATGACCTATATCGGAAGAGGGTTTGATGTTGAAATTGGAATCCCTTTCAATGAATCAATTAATGAAGGGTTAAGAGAAGTAGCTGAGAAAGTTGCTCATACTTGTCCAACAGGTGCGTTATCCAAAAAATAAAATTTAATTATACTGAAGTAGAGGGAATTGAAAAGTAAAAAGTACTACCTTTTCCTACTTCAGATTCAACCCATATTTTACCATTCATTACTTCTACATAAGCCTTTGAAATAGAAAGACCAAGCCCTGATCCTTCCTGAGAACGTGTAGTATATTGATCTGCCTGTACAAAACGCTTAAATATTTCATCAATCTTTTCTTCCGGAATACCCGGACCTGTATCTTTGACAAAAAACATTAAACCATCCTTTTCTTTACTAACTCCAAAAACAATACTCCCTTGTTTTGTATATTTAAAAGCATTATTAAGCAAATTTGATATTACGCTGTCAAGCTTATTCTTGTCTATATTTAACACATGAAAATCAGACGGAACATTAAACTCAAGATTCAGATTTATCTTTTGAGATTCAGATTTAGGCTTGAAGAAGTTAAAATGATAGTCCATTAATTCTTTAAGGTCAACGGCTGAATAAGACATTTCAAGTTGTCCTGATTCAATTCTTGCAAGTTCAACAATGTCATTAATAGTATCAAGTAATCGTTGACCACTTTTGGTCATAATATCCAGATACATTTCTTTCTGTACCTCTTCAAGGTCAGGTTCATTCAATAACTCCAGAAAACCAAGAATACCATTCATCGGAGTTCTGATCTCATGACTTACATTAGCAAGAAAAGCAGTTTTAAGCCTGTCACTTTCCTCAGCTTTATCCTTAGCCTTAATTAAATCCCTAATCATTTGAGATCTTTGGATTTCCATTAGCTTCCTCTCTGTAAAATCATGACTGAATCCTACAAGCCCTATAATTTCGTCTTTATCATTATATAAAGGAATCTTCGAGATCAATCGCCAACGTAGATTTCCATGCTCATCAAAATATTCATTTTCCTTATTGATAATCTTCTGTCCGCTGTTAATAACAAGCATGTCTTCATCAAATCCTGCCTGCTCATAATCAAAATTAAATATTTCTATGTCAGTCTTTCCTATAACTTCTTCTTCATATTTCTTGTGCATCATCCTCAAGTCAACTGAATTTGCAATCAGTTTTCTCCCTTCTTTATCTTTGACGTAAATTGCATCAGGCAGGTTGTCAATTAATGTTCGTAGCAATAATTTTTCTTGTCTGATTTGCTCTTCCGATTTTTTCCTGTCCGAAATATCTCTTGCAATGCTTAATATTGATTTTTTACCATGATAGTTAATAATTGAAGAATAAACCTCAACCGGAATTACTCTTCCATCTTTACTTTTATGAGTTGTTTCAAATATCTGCATAAAATCTTCTTCCATAGAAGCTGCCATCCCAACTATCATTTCTTTCTTAAGAGAACAGTCAACACCTGCCAAGCCAACTTCAAGAAGTTCTTCTTTCGTATAACCTAAAACCCTTTCAGTTGACTTGTTTACATCTATAAGATCCCCATCAAAATCAATTACCCAAACGGTTTCATTCATTCCATCTATAAGCTCTTTGTATTTCTCCTCGCTTTCCCTTAATCTCTCTTCGTTAATCTTTTGTTCTGCAATTACCCAAGCAATATCTGCAAGATAATTTACAAATTCACTATCCTCTTCTGTATAATCAGTTGGCTTATTGCCTATCCCCAGCAACATTGTCACTTTATTATTTCTTATAACAGGGACTACCATTTCCCTTATTACCCTCAGGTGCCCTTCGGGCATCCCTTTCTTATTAGGAAGACTTTCATAGTCGTTGTGAGTAACAGTTTTTCGTAATCTCAAACTATCTGCCCAAACTCCTGCCTGCTGAATATAATTGTCATTCTCAGGTAAATCAATTTTACACATCCTATTTTTTACTTCTGAAGACCATACTCTAAGATATGACTTGCTTTGGTCCTCATCAATAAAATAAAGAAATCCCAAAGGACTTTTAATTATCTCGCCTATTGTATCTAAAACAAAAGTTAATGTTTCCTTCAGGGAATGCGTTCTTGCAAATTCATAAAAACAAAGTCGGGTGTCAATTAGCTTTCTTTTCACCCTCTCTTCTCTCTGGTCACGTAAAATTATAACTGCTCCAAAAAGATTATTCTCGCTGTCTTTTATTGGAGCGAAGTTTTCATCAACGGGAATTTCTTCACCATCCGTTGAAATTATAATATTTTGCCCCGGATCGCTTACTGATTTTCCTTCTTTAATAATATCTCTTATCGGGCATAATACTTTCTCCCTGGATAATTCATTTACTATATTAATTACCTCATCGAAATTCTTCCCTATAGCTTCTTTCTCTTTCAATCCTGTCATCCTTTCTGCAACAGGGTTAATCTGTCTTATTATTCCATCAATATCAGTAGTTATTACAGCATCTCCAATGCTATAAAGTATTGCACTGGATTCACCCTGTGATTGGTTTAACTTAAAACTTTTTTCCAATAGCTCCCTGAAAATATCCCTTTGATTTTTGTTGTATATCCATGCAAGTAAAGCCCCTATAGAGAATATGGTTAGTAAAATAACTATAAATATCAGGACTGCTTGTTTGTTAACGTCTTTATATATTTCACTTTCATCTTGTTTTGTGACCATATACCACGAAGTCATTGGTATAGAACAAAGGTCACACAAAACCTTGTTGCCTGCATAATCAATTCCTTCAAAGATTCCTGTTCTTCCTAAAACAGCATTAACAGATGGGTAATCCTTTGCCTCAATAGAGACTAATACATTAAAACCTGAATTATCTTTATGCTTTAAATTATTTAAAATCCTTATACTATCACCTTCCCTGCGTGCGAGAATACTTTCAGCTGTTTTACTTGGAGTTGGCCAATTCTCTATAAGAGGAAATAGATAATCTTCCGGATCTACTCTGAAAACAAGAATTGTTACTACTTCACCCTGATTATCAAAAATCGGAGCAAGAAAGTCAAGGTATATTTTCTTATTCACTTGAGAATAATATAAATCCCTTTTTATTATCTCCTTCTTTTGAGTTATCTCTATTGACAAGTCAATTAAAGCAGAATCTATTATAACCTCTCCGGAAACTACACTAAATAAAAGATTCCCTCTTTTATCTATCATGAAAATATTATCATACCTGTTGTCACTCATTATCCTCGTGAGCGATTTACTGTAATTTTCCTTGAATTTTTCTTCTCCTCGTAGTATTCCGGCGGTTAGTTCAGTATAAAGCTGTCCGGTTGAAAAGAAACGGGCCTCTGACATCCTTTCCCTTTGCCATTGAGATAATTGATTTGATTTTAATATTGCAATTGCTTGAAGCTCTATGTATTTATCTTGCCGGGTAGCTTCCTTTTCTCCCTGAAAATATAAAAAACCTGTTAGCAACACTAGTATTGCAACTAAACAAGAAATCAATAAAAGCTGAAATTTTATCTTAACCTTAAACTTCATCAGGTACATTTATGTTTCCTGATTAAATATAAGAAAAAACATTTAATAATGTATTATTAAACGTTTTACATAGATT
Source organism: Prolixibacteraceae bacterium (assembly GCA_017998095.1). The sequence goes on from JAGODU010000068.1 coordinate 7,309, forward strand.
CCTTTTTAAAACTATTTTTTACAAATCTCCGGTGAGTTGTTTCAATCTGGTTTCAGCAATCTTTAAGTTATACAAAAAATTTATAAGTCTTGTTGCTGACTGCTCAAAATCTTGCTGTGCTAATCTCACTTCCAAAGAAGTAGCTTCTCCTAACCTCATTCTTTGAAGACTTATTTCAAGGTTTTCTTTAGCCAGCTGATAATTGTCCTTTTCAATTTCCAGTAATTCTTTATTGTTTTCAAACTGAGTCAATGAATTAAGTAATTCTGTACCTGTCTCTAGTTTTAAGCTTTCAAGGTTAAATTCAGCTTTTTCTATTCCTATCTTTGAAAGGTTAATTTGCCTGCGCAAGTCACCAGACTGAAAAACCGGAATATTTATATTTCCTCCTATTTGCGGTCCGAAACTCCTGTTTGATAATATGGCACCCTGATTATTCGTTGAACCCGAAAAGTAATAGCCCCCATTAAAATTAACACGTGGCAACTGTGAACGATAGCTCTCTTTTAAATATAGTTTCTCAATTCCAACCTGCTTCTCAAAAATTTGAAGATTGATGTTATTCTTGTATAATTTGCTGTATAATTCTTCCCTGACAGGTTCATATTTTATTTCAATTGAATCAGATACTTCTATCTGTTCATCAACTGACATCGAAAGAAGTTTAGCCAATTCTCTTTTTGCATTTAAAATAGCATATTCCTGATTTATTGCGTTCTCCTTGTTTACATTCAAATCTATTTTTGCCTGTAACAAATCTGTCTTCTTCAGCGAACCTGAATTAAATCCCGCCTGTGCAATTTTAACCCGCTCAAGGTTAAATTCTATAGTTTGCCTAATCGAATTAAGCTGCTGTTTCTGTTTTACTACGTTGTAATATGATGTAATCACTTCGGATAGTGTTCTCAGCAACTGTTCCCTGAACTTCAGCTCTCCCATTGCTTCAACCTCATTTAGCCTGCTTTTTGCTATAAACATCTTTCCACCATCGAAGATTGTCCATGAAAGCTCTGCCCCTGCTCCGAGATTAGTTGTACCTAATCCACTGTAATTTACCTCACTTCCTCCGGTAACTTTTTGATTTACATTTTTCAAAGCATAGCTGCCCGAACCCGAAATGCCGATATCAGGCAACATTCCAGCATTTCCAGAGGTATTATTTGTCTTTGCAATTTCAACATCTTTCTTTGATATTTGAATATCATAGTTGTTCTTTAAAGCAATCTCAATTGCTTCATCAATTGTCATTTTATCCTGTGCCTCAGCAACAAGTAAGCTAAGTGAAAATATGATTAACAGTATCTTCTTCATTCTATCCATTTTAAACTAATACAGGGCTATCATCTTTCTTAGGTTGCTTCTTTCCCGACATAACAATGTACATAACAGGAATTACAAAAAGTGTCAGCAACAATGAGAATAAAATTCCTCCAACTACAACAACTCCAAGAGGAATACGGCTTTCAGCTCCTGAACCTAATGCAAGGGCAATAGGTAAAGCACCAAATACTGTTGCCAGTGATGTCATAATAATTGGCCTTAGCCTTGAAGCTGCTGCTTCAAATGCTGCTTTTGCCTTATCCATACCAGCCCTTTGCTTTTGGTTGGCAAATTCAACAATCAGAATTCCATTCTTGGTTACAATACCAATCAACAACAACATTCCAATCTCTGAGAATATATTAAGCGTATGCCCGAATGCCCAAAGCGAAAGTAAAGCCCCGGCAATGGCCATAGGTACTGTAAGCATTATTATAAAAGGATCACGGAAACTTTCAAATTGCGCTGCCAGTATCAGGTAAATCAATAACAACGCAAGTATAAGTGCAAACGAAATGTTCGAACTGCTTTCAGCAAAGTCTCTCGAAGGACCCGAAAGGTCAGTATTAAATGAAGAATCAAGCAATTTATCAGCTATCCTGTTCATCTCTTCTATACCATCACCTAAAGAATACCCTGTTGCAAGATTTGCAGATATTGTTGCTGACTTATACCTGTTGAAATGATACAATGTTGGCGGATTACTGTTCTCTTCAATTTTAACAAGATTATCAAGCTGAATCATATCCCCGCTCCTGCTCCTTACATAAAGCTTTGAAATATCTGCCGGATTGTCCCTGTTTTCTCTGTCAACCTGTGTTATTACGAAATATTGCTTATTATTCCTCAGGAAGTAACCTGATCTTCCACCACTGAATGCCATGTTCAAAGCATCAGTAATATCCTTTGTATTTACTCCCAAACTAGTTGCCTTTAGCCTGTCTACTATTATATTGAGCTCAGGTTTATTGAACTTGAGGTCAACATCTACAACGCTGAATACTTCACTGCTCCTTGCTTCTTCAAGAAATTCAGGAAGTACTTCCCTGATCTTTTGAAAATCAATGTTCTGAAGTACATACTGGACCGGCAATCCCCTTGAAAATGCAGTTGCAATTGTTGGTTCCTGACTTGCAATTACCCTTGCTCCTGAAATCTGACTATATTTCTTTGATAACTCTTCATAAATCTCTTGTTGCGTTCTGTCTCTTTCATCCGGCTCTGTAAGCATCGTCATTACAAATCCCGAATTACTTGAGTTACCCCCGAACCCTCCATAACGTGTAAGAACATATTGCAATTCAGGTATATCATTCATCTGCATTTCTGATATAGCATCTGTAATCTTCTGGGTTGTGGAAAACTCTGTCCCTTCAGGTGCAGTTATGGATGTTCTGATAAAACTATGGTCTTCCATCGGGGCAAGCTCCGATTTTATATTTGCTCCTATTAAAACTATAATAAGAATACAAATCCCAAGTATTGTAAATGAAGCCCATTTATGACCAATAAACGCTTTCAGTGCTTTCCTGTAGCCATTTTCCATAGCCACAAAGAATGATTCTGATTTAAGATAAAACTTAGAATGATGCGAAAGTGATCCTCCAAGCTTAACATTTAAAACAGGTGTAAGTGTAAGCGATACTACTGCTGAAATGATAATGGCACTTGCCACTACGATCCCAAATTCCCTGAAAAGCCGGCCTGTAAATCCAGATAGAAAAATCACAGGTATAAACACTATTGCAAGAGTAAGCGAGGTTGATATAACGGCAAAGAATATTTCCTTCGTACCTTCCGATGCAGCCTTCCACTTATCCATCCCCTTTTCTATCCTTTTGAAAATGTTTTCAGTGACCACTATACCGTCGTCAACTACCAGCCCGGTAGCAAGTACAATACCAAGCAGCGTCAACACGTTTATTGAATAGCCAAAAAGGTACATCACAAAGAAAGTGCCTATCAGAGAAACAGGAATGTCAATCAAAGGCCTCAGTGCAATAACAATATTCCTGAAGAACAAGAAAATAATGATAACAACCAATAATATTGCAATTAGCAGTGTTTCAACCACATCATTCACCGAATTCTTAACAAAAACAGAGCGGTCACGCCCTATCTTAAGCTCCATCCCTTCAGGAAGGTTTTGCTTTATTTGTTCCAGCCTTTTATGAAATTCATCTGCAATTTCAATTGTATTGGCTCCTGGCAGTGGCACCAGAGCAAGTGTTACACCATTAACACCGTTAACAGTTGCCCCCATTTCTTCATTCTGGGGTCCCAGCACTGCTTCACCAATATCACTGAACCTTATTATTTGATTATTGGTCTGCTTAACAATCAGGTTGTTGAAATCGTCTTCAGTAACAAGTCTGCCATAGGTTCTGATAGTTAACTCTGTCCGGTTTCCCCTGATTTTTCCTCCCGGTGTTTCTACATTTTCCCTGCTTAAGGCCGTAGTAACATCTGCTATGGTCAGATTTCTTGCTGCAAGCTTCTCGGGATCAATCCACAAACGCATTGCAGGTTTCTGCTCCCCGAATATGGAAACTGAACTTATTCCCGGTATTGTCTGAAACTTTTCAAGTAGAACATTATCTGCATATTCACTAAGCTCAATCGCATTCATCATGGTGCTTTGTGCAATAAGCATCACAATAGGTTCACTATTGGCGTCAGCCTTAGTTATTGTAGGCGGGGCATCAAGGTCTTGCGGCAATCGTCTTGTTGCCTGGGAAACCTTGTCACGAACATCATTAGCAGCTTTCTCAAGGTCAGCATCAAGTTCAAATTCTACAGTTATATTACTTGATCCAATAGAAGACGATGATGATATTGATTTTACTCCTTCAATACCATTGATTGAACGCTCAAGTACCTCTGTAATCTGTGATTCAATGATTTCAGCATTTGCACCTGTATACGATGTGGAAACAGTTATTATTGGAGGGTCTATTGCAGGATATAGCCTGACTCCCAGAAAGTTGAAGCCCACTATCCCCAACAGAACAATGAAAAGGCTAAGTACCGTTGCTCCGATAGGCCTTTTTAAAGCAAGATCAGAAATGGTCATAACGAGCCTGTTTTAATATTGGAATAGCTTAAGGTTACACCCTCTTTTAAAAACAACACTCCCGAAATAATTACTGTGTCTCCGGGTTGAACTCCCGATAAAACTTCAATTGATTCAGTAGTTCTTATCCCCGTTTCAACTTCAACAAAGTGCGCTTTGCCATTTTTGGCTAGTATAACACTTTTGCTTCTTTCCTGAGGTATTATGGCATGTGTTGGTATCAATAAAGCATTGCTATTTTCTCCAAGTAATAACTCCACATTTGTGTATGCCCCGGGAATCAAATCTTTTGATGGATTATCGACAACAGCTCTTACTTTCAGGTTGCGGGTCGATGATTCTATCCCTTTTTCAGTAGCCATTACCGAAGCATCATATTTGGAAGCACCCCCCTGAAGACTGAACTTCACACTCATACCTGTATTTATCATGCCACTGTATTTCTCAGGAACACTAAAATCAAGTTTAAGCTTGTCTTCCATCCTGATTGTTGCAAGAAGTGTTGAAGATGGGATAAATGCCCCCGGACTAATATTCCTTAAACCTATCACTCCATCGAAAGGGGCAAGAACCTCGGTCTTGCGAATCTGCGCTTTTACAACTTCTATATCTGACTTAAGGGAATTTACCTGCAACGTCAACTGGTCGTAATCGTTCTGACTGATTCCGTTTATTTTCAACAACTCTGATTGCCTTTCCAGTATCTTCTCCTGAATTGCAAGCTGGCTTTTCAACTTGCTTAAATTAGCCTGCAAATCATCATCAAAAATCTTCACTAAGAGAGTTCCTTTTTTTACAAACTTCCCCTCCGGAAGGTTTAATCCAACAACCCTGCCCGGCACTTCATTACGAAGTTCAACCTCTTCAAAGGATACCAGCGAACCTGAAACTGAAATCTGATTAACCAGCATTGAAGGAGATACTACGTATGCATCAACCTTTGGAACAACTCTGTTCCTTTGTCCCTGATTTGCTTTTTTACCTTCTTCTTTCTTTGAGCCGCAGCTATAAAAAACTATAACAGTAGATAATAATAACAACAACCCTACATAACTTCGTATTTTCATAAGCTATAATGTTTCATGCTAATAAGACTTAAAAATAGTTATAAAGTTTAAGTTTCAGATAAAAAATTCTTTTGAAAAGAATTGTTTCACTTAATCACTGTATAACCCAATCAACAACATTCAATTTTTGTATGCCTTCCATGCTTTATTCATTCATTCCAAAATTATATTTCATATATACTAAAAAGACGACAGATTACCACCAAAGAGCCTGTTTCTCCCATTACGCCCCTTTCTAATGGGAGAAACAGGCTCTTTGGTAGTAATCAGGAGTTACTTTTCCGGTTTATGCTATTGCTCAGTATGAAGTTTAAACTTATCCCTGCAAGTATTTATTTAGTCTTTCCTTTTGTAAAAGAAAACATCCATTCATAGAATGAAGGTTCAGACAGTGCTTTGTCCCAAATCTCATGCCCATAATCGGGATAGTTTGTATAGCGCATGTTTTTGGCACCCATTTTCACCAATTTATTATATACCCGTTCAGTTATTTCAGGAGGGTTTATTTCATCTTTACTGCCATGAAACATCCACAAAGGAGTTAAGGATATTTTTTCAGCCCAATGTTCAAAGCCTCCTCCGCAAATGGAAATACCGGCTGCAAATTTGTACGGCATTTTATGAAATAAATCGAATATACCCTCGCCGCCCATTGAAATACCATAGACATACAAACGATTAGTGTCTATAGAATATTTGGATATTAAACTATCAAGGACATGCATTGCTGTTTGTGTTGGTATAGATAAACTGGAAAAATCGGTTCCTTCCCAACTCCAGCTACTCCAATTGCCCCATTCGGGTGGGGTTTTTGGTGAGTAAACAAAACATGGATATTTATGCTGAATATATTTGTTGTATATGTCTAAATATTCTGTTCGGTTATTACTAAATCCATGCAAATACATAACCAGGGGATATGATTTTGTAGGATTATAATTTTCGGGGATAAATAATCCGTACTTCAGCTTCCCGGAAGAATGTTCTGAATAGGTCTTTGGCATATCCTGAGCATTGCAAATTGCTGTAATATAAAAGAAAAGGATTGTAATTATGATTTTCAATATATTGTTTTTCATTTTTTAAATAATTGCTATTTAGTTCTTATTTTAGGATTTCTTTAATTTCATCTATAAATTCCATCACTCCTTCTTCTATCTTTTCCCGAAGGAAATCTGAATCATTGAAATCAGGATTATTAACCAAAATATTATCAACAATTGAAAAGCTTTTATCGATATTATCAGGAATATGATATTTATTCCAATCGCTATCCTTGAATATTTCCCAGTACTTTTTTTGAATCTGCTTGTTTTGTCCGGCTAACCATATTTCAAATCTCATTTCCTGATGATTAAAGACTATTGCTATTTTCAGCTTTTGTTCTTTAAGAACCTCAGGGGTAAAGGGGAAATACGTTATATCGCCGGAATAAACAGAACCTGTATAATATTCAGCAGGATAAGTATTATCAAAATAAGTCCTGAGCTTTTTCATGAAATCTAAAATAACTTTATAAGCTTTCAGACTATTATCAATTTCAATTTGAGTATTCATCTTTATCCATTTAAAATAGTAACTAAAAAATAGTTTGTCTTTTAATTCATTAATAAGGGGAAATTAACTACTAAAAGGTTGTTAGAGTAAAATTACTTTATCTTTCAGTAAACTTTATTTTTTATTGGAGAAAATAATTTTTTTATTGTTTTTCAAAAATAATCTTCGCTAAATAATCTTCCTTTTTAACTTCTTTTTCTAACACAGGGTATGGTAATACATCTGCCAACCTGAATTTTAAATTTTCAATTATCGTATCGTTGACAAAACGTATGTGGTTACTCAGGACAAAGTCGTAATGAACATCCCTGCCGATTATAAGATCAAAGCGCACTGACACTTCACCCTCCCAAAAACATAATAATCCAATAGGACATCTTGAATCACTTACCACAGAATCATATTGAAGCTTGAAGTTGTTCTTAGTATCGTAGTAAACTTTGTTATAACCTATGACAATTGTATCGTTTGTCATTTCGTAAATTATCTCATGCCCCGATTTATCGTATGGCACATCTTCCTCACAACCGTTTAAAACAATCATCCCGAAAGCAATTGTCAATAATATAAAATATTTCAATTTGGTCATATCTTTTATTCTATATTTTGAATTACATATTTCCGGTTATTCATAGCATAAGCAACTGTCTTGTTGTCTATCCATTCAATCCTGCTCCACCATTCATCGATATATGTTTCATCTGAAAAGCCAGTTAATTGTTTGAACCTGCCGGTATCAATATTATGAAGCCATACTTCCATATTACCTGACCTGTCAGAAAAGAAAACAATGTTTTTTTTATCGGGCGACATTACCGGGCAGTAATCATTCCACATTGAATCAAATACTTTATCAATAGTTTTGGAATTTATAGATGACTTATAAATATTGTTTATATAATTGCTTCCCTTAGCATTGAAAAGAAAACTTTCATTGTCAATCCAGCTTGGTTTCCCAAAACTTAAAAGTGCGGTAGCGTTTAAATCCGTAAGTTGCCTGTGCTCTGATGTTTTAAGGTCATACAACCATATATTTGTTGAATTGTAATCATAAACTCCCTTTGAAGACTGGTACAATATCAGTTCCCCGTTTTCAGAAAATACAGGAGAATAATTCTGGGCAGAACCACTTGTTAATTTGGTAATTACCTTCGATTCACAATCGTAAAAGGCTATTTGCGAAGGCATGCCGTTGGGGGTGTTGACTTCCTCCTTCTCTGTCCGGAATGCTATCTTTTTATCGTCGGGCGACCAATCGGGTTCATAGCACTTTATATCAAGCAATTTTTCTTCTGAACCATCTGTGTTTGATATTAAAATAGAAACATCGTTACAACAGTTTTCCCCGGTTTTCCAATAATAGCTCTTATCTACATAAGCAATTTTGTTGATGTTATGGGCTCGGGAAACAGTAGCAAGGGAGCCTCCTTTATCTTTGTTGTATATAACAACCGATTCAGTTTCTTTGTCAGGAATTGCCATGATTGTATCAGTGATCAACTTTTCATAACCCTTTTTTATGGAAGCCACATAGAAATATACGGGCTTACCGGGAGTAAGATCTGTAACTGTGTATTCATGGTTATAATCATTCTTCAGCTTAACAAGTTTAACGAAATCCGGATAGCGATCCTTTGAAATATAAATCTCGAAATAATCGGGTTCAACATAATCTCCGGGAAATTTTTCAGCGTATAATACAAATCCACCTGACCATTTAAGTTTCACAATATTTTCAGAAATATAGGCAACAGGGTTAGGTCTCCAAAGGGGTGTCTTTTCTGTTGATATTAGATCTTCGTCTTTTTCGCAGGCAAATAAGGCTATTATCAGGAGCGAAAGAAAAATTTTCTTCATAGGTGTTTTTCAGTGAAGATGATTAGACAAGTAAAAAGGTTGCAGAAGGAGAGTTAAAATTTTAAGTAGAAATATTTATTCTTTCATGGCTATCAACTCAATCTTATTATTATCAGGGTCAAGGATTACACTTTCATAATAGCCGTCTCCGGTAGTTCTGGGATAACTTTCAACAATAACGCCTGCCTGTTCAAAAGACTTAGTCAGGTTATCTACCTGATCTTTAGTTCCAACAACTAAAGCAAAATGAGCCAGACCAATTTTCTCTTTCTCAATGCCTTCTGAAATGTCAGCCCGTTGCATTATTTCAATCCTTACCCCGTCCTGAAAGGAAAGAAAGTATGAAGAGAACTGCTTCAATTTATTGTCATAACGCTCAGATACACTGCAATTGAAATAATTAGAATAAAAATCTATTAGCCTTTCCAAATTATTAGTCCAGATGGCAATGTGGTCTATATACATATTTGTTGAAAGTTAATGTGAGCAAATGCCCGGAAAATATCAATAATAAATAAAAGTCTCTGATCCATTTTTGCTTACAGGCAAATTATGAGAATTATATCTATAGATGTTTTCGGTTATTTGAACTTTGTCAATAGATTTATCGACTTCCTGAATAATTGTATATGTTTCCTTTATAATGTTATTTGTATTAGTATATTCTCCGGGTATCTTCAAAGAACTAAATGCTTTATAGGGATTAATCTTACTATCGTACTTATACTCAGTTGTAGTTTGAAGTTCTGTCTCTCCTGAGTCAAGAATCCAATAATGAAGTTTTTCAGATAGGTTGTCATTATCGTCATATTCATAGTCAATATATCCTGTCTGTTCATTTTCATGATAAAAAGTTTGCCGGGTCATCCTGCCTTTTTCATCATAGCTGAATTCACAGATATCGATGTTGCTCTCCGATTTTATCAAATTTCCATTATTGTCGTAGCTATAAATTTTTGTACTATTCTTCTTAGTGTTTTCAGGATTTACCCATTCCTTTCTATTCATTGCTGAATCTGCAATATAGCTTGAACTGCTAAACATACGCGAATCGACATAGTGGTCGGATGAAATCAGTCTGCCATTTTGATAGTTGTGCTTTGTATAATGATATTTACTTTTCTCTTCAACAATTTGATCTGATTCATTATAAGTAAATTCGTAACATAGCTCGGAATCATACTTTATTTGATGCAACAAGCCTGAATTATTGCCATTAATTAATTGATCCCCTGAGTCGCAGGCTGACATAATAACTGTAAGTAACAGGATTGGTAAAAAAGTTCTCATTCCCATATAATTCGTTTTGGTACATGATGATAACCAGGGCAGAAAGGTTGCTCCATAATGCATAAAAATATACTCAGTTTAAATTTATTATTACCGGTGCTTAATAAATGTTCCGTTATCTAATTCTTTAAAAGCCAGATTGAGTTCTTCATTAGTATTCATTACAATCGGGCCACCCCATGCAACAGGTTCCTGTATTGGCCTCGCAGCTAATAATACAAACCTTGCACCCTGGTTTCCTGAACGAACTTCAACAAGATCGTTGATGTTATTGTCTTTATTTGACGAAGTAAACAATACCGCACAAGATTTATTTTCAAACTGAGACAGGGTTTCATCAACTGCAAGTGTTCCATCGAGTAAGTAAATAAACAATGTTTCGTCATTCGGGGTTTCTGAATATGTCCAGATGCTATTAGAATTTAAATCAATATCAATATACTTAACTTTTACATACTTACCTTCAAAGACACCACTTTTACCTTTATAAGTACCTGCCAGTATTCTTACAACTGCGTTTTCTTCTTCAAACAAAGTAACCTTGTCATGAGTAATATCTCCGTAAGCCGGAGTAGTCATTTTATCTTTTGCAGGTAAGTTTACCCAAAGCTGGCAGCCCAGCATTCTTTCTGAAGCTTTGGGCATTTCCTGATGAATAATACCTGAGCCTGCAGTCATCCATTGACATTCCAAATCGTTAATTGTTCCTTTATTTCCAAGACTATCACCATGTTCTACTTTTCCTTTGATTAAATAGGTTATCGTTTCAATTCCCCTGTGAGGATGCCATGGAAAACCTTTAATATAATCCATAGGATCAGTAGAGTCAAAACCATCGAGCATTAAAAAGGGGTCAAAATCTTTAATGTTACGTGAACCTAAGACACGGCGTAAGCGTACTCCTGCACCATCGACAGCATTCTGCCCTCTGATTATTTGTGTTGCTTTTCTTTTTTCCATAATGTTGATTTTTAAGTTTTAACGATACTGATATAAACCGTAAAATGAATCTTTTATTAGCCTTTATTTGAATTTCCTCTCAGTATATTGCCCAAAATAGTATAATGCTACAATTGGAATAAGCATAAACTTAGCTGATTTTTCAAGCATTTCAAGCTCACCAAGGATGATTAATATTATTGCAATAAGTAAAATCACAATAATGTTGATGGTTCTTTTCTTCATGTTACTTAGTTATACTAATATTTTTCAAAACGAGATTAAAGATCGTAAGTTAAAAAATTTAAACCTAATTCTCATTATGAGGAAGTTATAGTTATATGCAATTTTTAAAGCCCATCAATTGAAGTACTTTCATCAACTATCATAACTCCGGCAGGATTTCCTTCAAAAGGCATGACGATAAATGAACCAACCTGATATACTTTATTCTTCATGTTTTAACTTTAATTATTGACAATATTTGCTAAAATAGAATCAATTTAGTTATTATATAAAGCTTTGTCTGCTAATGTTTTCTGAAAATTGTAATGAATAATCACAAATTATCAAACAGACTACCCTTCATATAAAACTTGCTTGTTGTCAAAAACAAAATATTAGTGTAGCATTTGATAATTACATCCCATGTAAAGAAATAGTATACAAATTTTTAAGTGAAGCAAAGGTAGAGGTCACTACCTTTGCAAACATCAATATTTTATTAATCCTTAATCAAACGAACAGAATAACCATCAGCCCTGAGATCATATCCAATAAGCCTTGAAAAATACTTGTCTTCGTAATTTATTAAAATACAATATATTGATTCATATTCAACTTCATCATAAGTCCACCAAATTCCAGTTTCACCAAGAGATTCAAACCCTCGATAAGTGCGTTTGCCGCCCGGAAGAGCAGAAAAACCTGAGCTATTGTTGTTCTCTGGTGAGAATCCAGGAGAACCTTCCTCTTCAGAAGATTTCCAATTGGTTTTAGAGGCCATTGCTTTTGCAAACATGCGACGATCTGTTGTTCCATCAAAATTGAAACCATTGGCCATAAGGTATTCTTCTAAAATAGTACAATCCGCATCGGTAGGTACATGCCAACCTGCCGGGGCAAGCTTACCAGTATTTAATGCATACCAGTTGTAAAGTCTTCCGTAAGTGTCTGCATTTTTCTCGAGATTATCGTAATTACAATATGCCCCTGAAGTTAATTCGTCCCACTTACTATTATCGGTAACATTAGGAATATTTGATCCATCATTGTATTTTGTTGTCTTCAGGTTCTCTTTCATCCATACCTGAGTGCCAATCTTTACTGTATTATAGGAGTTGCCATCTGCATCTTTTAACGTTCCAGCACTTTGTCCATCACCCCCGGGGTCATCTGTTTTATCACATGAAATAGCAGTAGTAAAAATAAAACATGCAATAAAAAGAAGATTGATTAAATGTTTTACATTTTTCATAATAATTTAAATTTTAGTGTTTTTTTAAGCCTTTTTATCTTTATGATTTTTTAATCCACTCTTATGGAATATAGAAACGAAAGGCCAATATAATAAAATATATTTGTAGTTATAAAACAAATCATTAGTTTAGCAAACAACATCTTATATATTTCCTGATAAACAAATTACTGTTGTATGAAAATCATCTCGTGGAATGTAAACGGCATACGTGCTGTTGTACAAAAGAACTTTTTTTCTGATTTTGAATCTATGGCTCCTGACATTCTTTGTCTGCAGGAAACTAAGGCACAAGATATTCAGGTTGCTGAAGCCCTGGCTCCTTTAAAAGGTTACCATATATTCCCGAATTCAGCTGAAAAAAAAGGTTATTCCGGAACAGCAATCATTTCTAAAACTAAACCACTTTCAGTATCAAAGGGCATTGGAATTGAAGAGCATGATAATGAAGGCCGGGTTCTTTGTGCTGAATATGATTCATTTTTTTTAATTACTGCCTATGTACCCAATTCAGGCAGCGAATTAAAGAGGCTTGGTTACAGGCAGGAATGGGACTTAGCTTTTTTCAATTATCTGAAAAATCTGGAAACCCGAAAACCTGTTATCGTATGCGGCGATTTGAACGTGGCTCATCGTCCTATAGACCTTGCTAATCCAAAGGCTAATTACAACAAGTTTGCAGGATATATGCAGGAAGAAATAGATGG
>JAGODU010000279.1 GCA_017998095.1 Prolixibacteraceae bacterium
AACCCTTGGTTAATAATATTTATACTTATCACTGTATTCTTGTTCCCATTTTTACTGTATTCTTGTTCCCGATTTTGCTGTACCCCTATTCCCATTTTCACTGTATTTTTGCTTCCTGGTAACACCCATCTATCCCGGTCGTTTACGTCGACGGTCACGTTTTGCTTAAATATCAACGAGCCGAGGTGTTCCCTGGCTTTCGTTCCATAGGCTTGCTTCTTTTCCGGCGCATCGATCCCGTGTATCCTGAATTTCAGTTGGAGGTTGTCGCTGTTCAATCCCGTAAAGGTATCCCCATCAGAAATCCCGACGACCTTCACCTGGAACGTCTGGCTATATAACCCAAAGGGTAGTAGGGTAAGTAGGAGCAAGATTTTTAAGCAATTTTTCATGTGCCGGTTTTCTGTATTTCAACTTTTTGGCATAAAATATCTCATAAACAGAGATTCTGCGCTCCAAAGGTTCTCGTCCGGGGCTAACTGACGGTGTTGATTATACGGTGCTAGTTTATTTGATAGCGATTAAAACGCATAAAAATTTGCACACATCTAATTCAGCCTTCCATCCTTTGTTTTGATAATTTCCATACAAGTATACCATGTTGTTGATTGAATCATATTGTCGTTGGTTTTTAGCATTTTCCAGATCGAAGTTAATATGTCGTGCATGAATAATTTTGTTACAAGCTTCTCGAAATGTTAATTCTTCACACTCGTCCTTGGCGTCATAAATGTCTCGGTATAGTTTTCCCACACATTCTTTTTCTGTATAAGTTCTGTAACTATTTGAACTGTATTGCAGGTCAATTTCATTTCGTATTAGTACAGCACATTCTAATAATAGTCTTGACACTTCTGAGCATTCATATTCTACAACAAGAGAATCTCTTATATCACTTATTGCGTTTGATTTGGTTGAGGCATTGATAATAGAAAGAAGATGAAATGCTTTTTGCTCTAGGATTGAGTAGCATTCGTGAATTGGATAACCTATTGTCCGTGAGTCACTGCTTGTATCAAATTCCATATCTGTTTATTTTTATAATGTTTGCTATTTATATCTATTCCACAATCCGGTTTTTTCTAAAATTAGTCTCCTTGCTAAAAACTGAGCATTTGCAACATCAAAAACAGAAAGGTTCATAATCTTTTCTCCAACATAGTGGGATGCAATACAACTCCTTAAATAACTTATATGATTAATAGCATCGGGTAAATAAACATACCCGTCTTTAACTTTCATGTAAAGATCATCCATGTCATCTTCAGGGCTTGTCCATTCCGCTTCTCTTGTTGTTTTTATCCGTCTTTCCTTTTCAATTTTTGTTTCCTCTCCTCGAATCATCCATGAAATATCATCTTTAATGATTATGTTAGAGTCTTCTAATCTTTTTATTAAATCATCAAGCACTTCTGGATTCCAATTGCCATTATCATATTTACTTCTTCTATCTTTGGATACATCAACATTTATAGCTAAACCGAGCTCTTCAAGGACAGAATATGCAGTAATTATCGCATATGCAAATCTCATTTGTATAAAATTAAAACCAGTTGTTTTCCATTGAATCAAGCCATTCAAATCCATATATTGTTGAGAATATATTTCTGTGCTTAACTGATATTTGACGATTGAATTTGCCAATCTATTATCTTTACTTGCTAACGCCGAAAGATAAAAATAAGATGGTATAAAGCCATCACTATACATATTTACAGGCTTATTAATTAGATCTATGCCTTTAACATTCTCAATTGTCCCTAATTTATGTGCATAGTGTGCATCATAATTCCAAGTATTAGTGCCATTAATAACAGCAGCAGAACAAAGAACATAATAAAGTACATTTTGTGCTATCTCGAACGATTCAGCATTTATTATAAATTCCAGCCCTTTCCATTTATTATTAAATAACCATTCAATTTTCCAATCCTTGCCGACATAATTCGATTCAACTAATATTAATCTTGAATTTTCAATTAGTTCCCTTGAGTATTCATCAGGAGTAAAAGAATCTTCATTAAAAGTTAAATAATATCCTGTATGATACCTGTTCATATTAAATTACACACAACGTTTAGTATAAGAATAGTAGCCGATTGCGTGGCACTTTCCTGTCAAGTTACAAGAAAGTTAAAACGGGCTACCTCCCTTGAATTTACTGCTATTTCGGCTATTATTTTTATACATTATTGTAACCCGTTTTATCTAATTTTCACTAATTCTACTTCATCAAATCCAGTCGTTATAGCTTCAGCATTTTTAATCAAAGTGGTATTTAAAGTTCCGTTCGATTCCAATTCTGTCAACGCTTTTTTACATAAGTCAAGAATAGTTTCCCAAGATTCGTTTTGAACTTTATCTGGTAGTTTTAAATATATATATGGTTTTGTCGGAGGTTCAATACATGCCCAATCATCATCGTCCTCTGAATATTCAAATGCACCAACAAAATACATCATGTATCCTTGGTCACTTTCCATTAATCCCAAGTTGAACGCAACCACAGAATCAGGAGGTGTTCCATCGTGTGACTCAATGTTTTTTAACCAATTAATTATCTCATTTTTCATTTACTATATCTTTTAGGTTTGAAATATTAACCGTTTCTTCCCCCTTAATTTGAGCTGCTATCAAATACCCTTTTAGACGTTCGTACTCATCTATAGTATTAAAGATTTCTCCAAAGCTTTCAACTACATTTTTCGATATTTCATTCCTATCGTATTTAAATTCTTTGGAATAGGTTGAAAATAAATTATCAATCTCTTTTGTAAATTTGTCTATTGATAGTAAGTTAGTCTTAATTTCGGGCACTTTTAAATCTTGATGCGCCAAATATTTACTTCGGACTGTTTCAAATTCTGTTTCTTCATAACTCACAATAAGCTGATTGGTCATTTTCTCTATTAATTCATAATCAACCTTTATCTTGTTTTCTTTTGCAACGTTAATGAGCTTAACAAAAGAGAATTTTTCATGCTTACCAATCGTTTTATAGAAATCTAAAATCTGAATACCCATAATATTTCCCCAAATCCAATACAGTCCAAGGTTGCTTTGCAAATTAAAAGGCTCTTTATGCAAACCAAATGACATAAATTGCATTAATCCGTTATTATGATGCAATCCATGTATTATGCTCTCAAGTCCTTCAAATCGATTTTTAATTTCCTCATTCATTTCAGTACTGGTTCAATGTATTGCCGATTTCCTCAAATGGGTTACAATTTGTTTATATATTCAATAAAAGTACATCTATACCCTCAAATTCGTTGGTATATATGCTTAAATAACGTGAATTATATACTTTTATGCATCGCACTAAAATTCCCCTTTTTACCTTCATCATAGGCTAATAAAAATGTGGATCATGGAATTTATCTATGTCAGAAAAACCGACTTTATGTACGGGTATAAGGACAATGTAACTGTTTCTGAGCCAGAAGCATGTAAAAATAGCACTTATTCAAGAAAATTCAAATCTTTAGTGAGCAAAAAAGAATGGGAGCACATCATTTTCTCTTCTCGAATAACATCGCGCATCCATACAGCAATAGTCCTAGAATCAATATTACCGCCAACATATTACTTCGTTTATAATGTTTCTGCAAATAAGGGGACACTTCTCACACGCGGGAAAATAAGTATCCATTACGTCAAAATACGACGTAGTGGACAAAATTTTCTTCCAAAAAGGATCTTACTTAAAGCCGAGATGTAAGCCGAGATGTAATCCGAGCCGAGGCATCAGTCATTCTCTTTCCGCTTCGCAAGCTCCGCTCCAATCGAATCACTGATCTTTATCCTCACTTCCGCTCAGAGATTGTCATCCTCCATTCCACTGACGCTCCATTCCGGACCACAAACTCTTGACGCTCCAGAATAGAGCGGTATTCGCTCCGCTCATGTTTCTTGTCATGACCCCCTGCTTGTAAGGCAGGTAGTCACCTGTTCAGTATTCGTTCCGCTCATGATCCTTGTCCCCGCCCGGCGAACCCGTTCGCCTTCCCACCCAATGGTCAGCGGTGTTCGCTTCGCTCACTCGCCGTCGCAAACGAGCCCCCGCCCGGATCGGCACGACCTTCATCAAAACAATGAACCCATACCTGACAAATCCCTTCTCTGAACCTTCACCGAACTTCCACCTCCCCCGGGCGTGCGCCCGTTTCCATCCGGCTCCCTTTTCCGATCGGGCGCCGCTTCGCTCGGCCCTCAATAGAGGCCGCCCCTGATTTAACATAATCTGAGCTTAGTTATGTTCCTCGCTCCGCAAGC
>JAGODU010000280.1 GCA_017998095.1 Prolixibacteraceae bacterium
TTCTCCCTTAATAACCTTGATTACCTTATCTTGATAGCTCCGATCTACTTTAAGTATAAACGGTGCTAAAAAGTGATACTGCGCTAAAATTTTCGGTATATCCTCGAAACAAACGACTGGAAATTGATATTGATTGTCCATTCCGTAGCCCAAAGACACCTTATAAATTCCCTGCCGTGGCTCTTTATCTAAAATAACTGCCACACTGACGATCTCATACTTATAATCCAAGCTTTTTGTGATAATACCATTTCTGGTAAATACCACTGCCGGAATAAAGTTTGCCCAGGCACTATAAGGCTCAATGTTTAAAAGCTTACGTACTCCATTATCAAGCACCCAAAAGTTAATATCAGCCGTCTGAGACTCTATAACGACTCTTTCTTGCTCGAATTTACTTTCTATGAGTAACGCATTACCTGGGTATATAAATTCTACAAGCTCATTAGGAAAACGGTCGCCAATGATTTTGAAAAGTTTATCCCACAATTGATGGAGCGTCTTCTCTTCTTCTGTCATATCTCTCTTTTCCTTACAAAAACAATAAGCAATCTCTTCTAGTTCATCTCGATTTTTCAGATACTAAAGGGCATCCACTATAGGTAAATATACGTCTATTTTCTTCTCTTTGTAAATCTTATACAAAATTGCCCTTAATTTTTTGTATATCTGGGCAAAAAATTGTTTTATCGGTTTTTCTTGGTGCGGGGTTGCGGGGTCATGCTGGTTTTATTTTTACTTTAGAATTTGATAAAGTAAAATTTTAAAATTACAAATTTCCCTTTATCAAATTCGGAGTTAGCAACAAACCCCGCACAACCCCGCAACCCCGCACTTATTATTTTTCTATTTTATATATCTTCTTAAGAAGGATGGAATCCGCAAGATTTTGAGATAAAGAGACTTGCCATCTCATAATATCATCTCTATTTTTGCCAGCATCAACAATTGCCATGCCATCTTCCCAACGATTTTTAATTTTTCGCAGGAAGTTGGCTAACTTCTTAGAGTTAACGCCTTCCTTTCCACCAGCCAAATCATTGAGTATGTCCTCTAACGCATCGTGTGTCTTGCTAGCGGCTATCAATTCTTTAATGGTAATGGGTTCAGTCGTATAATCGCTCCATGCATGGAGTAAGGCCCTGATTTCATTTCTGACATTATCGCCTTCTTCGATCTTCTCTCTAGTCTTACACGGATCTTCCATTCCCAACCATACAACCGCAGCCCGAATCCAGGAATTCCATTCCTCAAAACGTCCGAATTGTTTTACAACGCATGGTTTCCCTGCAAGGTGGAAAGCTCGAAGGATGGTCAGAGCTGCAACTAAAAGTTCGTTTCTATGCTGTGGCACCCATGTTCTAGGGTCGATATCGAATTCCCTTTCCTCTGGCCTTTCACAGCCTGCGTCAATAGAGCATAATAGTGCCCGGCTCGTCATATCACCACGAAAGGAAAGATTGTTGCCAGTAGTTAGAAAGGTGGCAGATGTCGAAACTTCGACCATCTGATTCACTCCAAGAAGCCTTTCTTTCCAATACTCTTGAGTAAGGATGGTGCAAAGTGCCTCACCCTGAATAGGATACTCAGCATTATCTATGCAGATAACTTGGTCACCACTCATAAGTAAAGACAGATATTTCTTTTTATCTTCTTCTTCGCTTTTGCTTTGGCTAATCATGCTGGCATTGCTACCTGTGGCAATCAGGGCGATAATATCAGCAAGCAAACTTTTGCCATTCGCCATCTTGGGAGCAGAGAATCCACATGCTGGGGCCGTCCGTATCGATTTTCTATGGATGGCTGTAAGAACGAAGGTTAGCCAGACGGAGCGGGCCGCTTCGTTCGCAAAGGGGAAATCCTTGACAACCCATAGTAATAGCTCTTTTGCTGCCAGGGCATCTTCCTTTGTGGGATTTTCAGGAATCTTTATCTCTTTGCCAGCACACAAAAAAAGCCCTGTCTCTTTATCATACCCAGGTTGCTCTAAAATGCTTCCATCTTCTCTTAGGATTGGCGAAGAAATAATTCCCGTTAGCACAGGAAGATTCCAATCTTTTGCGCCTACGTAAATTTCAGCATAATTACGCGGGCAATCGGCTCGCTCCCATCCTTCATGATTCTGTTTAAGCCAAACCGCTTTCTCGGTGAGCAATTTAACGATATACGCAGCATCAACTTGTTGGATTGTCCATGTATCAATCCCCCTCTTGATGGTCTTGATCGGCTTAAATTCTTTACTTACCCGGACGAGATGTCCTGATCTCTGGTATATCCCGTTCTCTGAAAGGATTTTTTCCATCTTATCAAGGGCTTCGTTTAACATTCCCCCCTCGATTTTGATGACTGTTTTTTTTTCCTTTTCGGCCATCTCTCGATTCTGTTTTTCCTTCCATGCCTTCTTGACTTCGTTTTTGAAGGTAGTCCAGGATATTTGGTATACATCTTTTAGTTTATAGGACTCGAATAATGAGCGGCTGTCTATATCTGTAGAGTAGTAGCTTTCAGCCAGGAGTTCAGCTAGCTTTTGATGGTTTACATGGTTATTCCAGATTCCTTTGGTTCCCGCCTTTTGAACCAAACTTATCATCTCGGCTTGTGGATTCTTCCCTTCTTTCTCTATGGCTACAAGATAGTCATCTATCCCCTTGCTGGTTTCCGAAAAGTCTATAACGGCAGGGTTTGATTTTTTCTTTCGCAGGAAAAGAAAGAGTTTGAGTAGCGCCTGTTGCACAAGGGGTTTTTTTAGGTAATCCGAGTCAAAACAAATATATACATTACGACAAGATAGAGTAACTCTAGACCATTCTGGACATCGAAACATCTCGACTCCTGCTATACCGACTATAGCAAACTCTTTACCTGCAAGTTCCTGAGTTACCTTTGCCGTTTTCTTTTCTCCCTCTACGATGATTAGTGGAATAGATGCATTGCCGAGTTTAATTAGTTCTCGCTCTAAGTAATAGAGATGTTGTGTTGATTGACAATGTGATGCCAAAGGTGAAAGATATTTTGCTCCTTCATATTCGACAGAGAGCTTAACTCTAACAAATGGTTCTGAAGCGTGTTTATATGGTATGGCATAGGCATCTACGGACTGTAAAAGTTTCTGTCCGCCCATAGAAGAGAAGCCAATCAAGTCATTCATTTCAGCAGATGTCTTGACTGGCCTAATGCCCATCTCGTCAACTATGTCCTGCCGTAAACCTGAGCGATTTAAATCATTTGCGATCCATGTATCTTCTTTCAAATTAACTATATTATCCATTGATTTTCCTTGCGTTCTGGCGTTAAATATACTATACTTAACGCATTATATTTGATATTACGAATGCCCCAGGATATGCACCCAGGGCGAACGATAAAACAGCCTCGGCCATCAACCGAGGCTGTTTTTGTTTATCGTATTTCTTTACGATTTGGCCGATAACACTTTATGTTTGCCTTTCTATCTTTTTACTCTCAGAGAAATTAGCCACTACAGCTAACCGAACAACTTACTCCCTTTTTTCCAACTGGGAGTGGAGTATTTTCTCCTGGTTTGTCCAACCTTTGATTCAAAAATTTTTCTACTTGCGCTTCCGAGATACGGTAGCATCTACCTATTTTAAAAGCAGACAGATGCCCTTGTTTGATATATCGCCATACAGTATTGGGATTCAGTTTGAGTATTTTTGCCACTTCTATAGGCGTATAGTAAGATATCATAGTTGTACTCACTTTTTAAAAATATTTAAGTCTATTATACTATATTTAAATTGCTAATCAATTTTTTAATTACTTTTCTCAGTACTATTTCTTGTTTAAATTGAGATGAAAATCTATAAGATGATTCCTTTTTTCTCGCAATAAAATTTGATCTTTTCTTCCGCTTTTGATAAATCCTTACCAATATATATTCGATGGAGCTTTCCTGTTATTCTCTTTATTGCATAGTACTTTTCATACTTATTCCCTTGTGTCCAAGTATTTTCAATACGAATGCTAAACCCCATAAGATTTTCTACGAAATTTTGTTCTTTTATGATTCCCTTAGAAGGATTCTTTGTCTTGCTCTTTTGCATATTGGCAATAATGCCTTTCAACGATTCTATTTCATCTCGTAGTTCATTCATTGTGCTTTTCATATCTTGGATTTCATTCATGATTGTTTCCTTATCTTGTTCAACTTTATTTTGTTGTATTGTTTTACTCTTGTCTGAAACATCAATAATAGATTGGGTTTCTATTTGTTTAACTTTGTTGTATTGTTTAACTTTTCTATCAG
>JAGODU010000281.1 GCA_017998095.1 Prolixibacteraceae bacterium
AATCATTATTAAGTTTTTCATTTTTATTAATTTTAAAATTTTGCTACTCTTTTCAGGATTTTCGCAATCTCCTTTTCAAATTTACTAATATTTCTTGTGTAGTGTCCTCTTAGCTTGCAGGTAACTGAATATGGTGGCAATCTTCAAATCGTGATTTCCGAGCATTTTCTTGCGATATAGCAACTCGTAATAGCGAATCAATGCTGGAATACTACTTACGCAGAACATGGCTGTAAACTCCCTGCTATGCGTTTTTCTATTATGATTTGCAATGATATAGTCAACAATTTTCTCAAGCCGTGCCTGTGATTCCATCAGTTCATCAACATCAATATCCTCGACCTGAATATCAATTTCATTGGCACTATCCCTGTTCCTGTACCTGCCAACATATTCAACCGAGAATTTCAGCACATTCTCATCCCTGATAGCATCGGTTATCACATATTTGTGAAGGCACTCCCCGAATAATTCCTTTGTTGTCTTTTTACCCAATTCGTTTTTCACGGCATTTTCAGCAAAAATGGGTGTGCCAGTGAAACCAAACATCTGGATGTTCCTGAAGAATGAAATAATACGCTGGTGTGTTTCACCAAACTGGCTGCGGTGGCACTCATCGAAGATGAAAACGATTCGTTCATCCTGAAGTGGCTTCATCCGTTCCAGAAAATGTTTTTTACTTATGGCTGCATTAAGTTTCTGAATGGTGGTTACAATCAGTTTGGTGTCATCGGTAAACTGCCTGACCAGTTGTCTGGTGTTGTCAGTTCCGTCAACACTGCCTTTACTGAATGAGTTAAATTCTTTTGTGGTCTGGTAGTCCAAATCTTTTCTGTCAACCACAAACACAACCTTTTTTATCTTCGATAACCGTGTCAGTATCTGGCTTGCTTTAAATGATGTCAGTGTCTTACCAGACCCAGTGGTATGCCAGATATATCCGTTCTTACGGCTATGCATAACCCTATCAACCAATGCCTCGACTGCATAATACTGGTATGGACGGAGAACCATCAGTATCTTGGACGTTTCGTTCAACACGATATACTTACATATCATCTTAGATAGGTGACACTTCTCCAAGAAATCGGATGCAAAGCCGTTTAGTATGTTTGTTAGTCGTTTATTTTCAATATCCGTCCAATAGAATGTTTGCTTGAAGGACTGGAAGCGATTGTTGGCGTAATATTTCGTGTTAACACCGTTACTGATTACGAATATCTGGATGTATTGGAACAACCCGTAACTACTACTGAAGGAATGTCGCTGATACCTGTTAACCTGATTGAATGCTTCTTTCAGTTCCAGTCCTCTGCGCTTTAATTCAATCTGAACTAATGGCAAACCATTGATAAGCAGTGTAACATCGTAACGGTTCTTGTATCTGCCTTCCATCGAGACCTGATGGGTGACCTGATACTGATTCTGACACCACTGTTCGGTATTGATAAACTCAAAATACAGGTTATCCCCGTTGTCCCTGACTATATGCTGTTTTTCACGAAGTGTTTTGGCTTTTTCGAATACCGAACCCTTGCTTAAAATGTTTAAAACCTTTTCAAATTCTTTATCGGAGAATGCAATATTGTTGTGTTTTTCCAACTGTTGTTTCAGGTTGGCAATCAATTCCGCTTCATTCTGCACATACACCAGTGCATACCCCAGTTCCTGAAGTTTTGCAATCAGTTGTTCTTCGAGTATCAGTTCTGGTTGTTTTGCCATTTTGTTTATTATCTACGCTGGTAAAGAAAAAGTTCCAATTCAGCAATACTGTCAATATTATATGATTTCAAGCAATCCTTAGCCATGTTAATTACTTCCATGTACTTTTCTTCATCCACCATTTGAGTCCATGAATAGGGATTCTTTATGCTTAATTTTGTTTGTATTATCCTGTCGACAGGGAAATGTGGTGGATTTAATTCCATATATCCCAAACACCATAGGTATTTCAAATACAGGTTGAGTAGTTTCTGGCATACTCCAAAGTTCAGTTCACCATTAGTTAGTATGGTTTTGTATATTTTGCTGTGTTCTCTGATTTGATATATGTTTTCAATGTGCTGGTCTTCTGAAATGGGTTCATGCAGGTATGATTTAGAAAGGTTGATGATAAAATCCTTCAAATGATTTCGGAATTTTAATTTATCTGAATCTAAACATTCGGTGCTGTATACATTGGCTCTTTGAAATGAAGCACCAATGGTAAGCATCCATATTTCATTTAGCATAAACTCTTTTTTCATTATTTACATCTGTTGTATTAAACAAACATTTGTTGCATCAGACCCTTCTTCCAGACCTCGGCTTTTTCAATCTGGTTTTGGGTATGGGTTATTTTATCATCAATCGCTGACAAGAAATTGGATATTTTGGTTTGTTCAAGCAGACTCGGCACATTAATTTCAATCTCTGAAAAATATTTATAACTTATCATTTTACCGTCTCTAATGCCTTCCAGTTTCCGATTAAGGTCGGTAATATATTTATCCGTTTTAAAATAATATTTGAAATACCTATGGTCGATTCTTTGTGTGGCTCTGAGTATTATGTATGCAGGACTGCAAATTCCTGTATATTCAGAATATTCAATACCACCCTGAAAAGACCGTAAACTTATAATGAAATCACCCTTTTCAACCACCTTGTACGATTCAACACTTTGCTCAGAGACAGTTATATAATAATCAATCATATCTCTTGGTATAGCACCGTGCTCCTGGGTGATTGCCAAAATCGGCAAATCAGAATTATGGTTCTTATTCGAGACTGTTTCAAACAGGGCATCTCCTGTCATCTTCTTCCACTTCGGATACTCCTGTCCGTTATCATCTTTGAACCTGATTCCCTGTGAGAATATTTTCTGTATCACACCTTTCTTGTATTGTTCCAGCAGGGTTTTCTTTCGTTTGAGTTGGGATATTTTCTGGTCAATGGAAGTGAAAAAGGATGCGATTTTTTGTTGTTCATCTAACTTAGGAAATGAAATTGCGAGATTTCTTATGACATTAAGTGCTAAAAATTTTTGTGTTCCACCAGTATTTTCTTTATAAAACTGCTTTCTAATTGAATCTGTATTTAAATAATTAATTAGATATTTATTAATTAGGGCATGTTTTTCTTTTATTAAAGCAACATTTTTAATTGCAAATCCTTCTTCTTTAATTTGTACAGGATTACCAATTGTTCCTATCATTCCAAATAGAATGTCGTTGATGGATACTCTTGAACGCTTGTTTATTGCGTCAAAGTCCTCTTTTGAAATATAGGTTATATCTGATAAATCCAATTGACCATCGGAAGTCAGATTCTTTGAAGTAACAAGTGGATAACCTTCTTCGACATATTTTGGTGATTCATGAGTACCATCTCTGACATCAGAAAGAGTACCCAACGTTTTATTCTCCCAATCTCCTTTAAACTCAGGGAAACGCAACTGCGGTATGTTTTTTTGCTTTTCCATGATTAAAACGGGGTGGGAATGTTTAATTCTTTGCAGAATACAGCAATGGTTTCATCGGAAGTCTTCATTTCCGTTTCCAGTTCTTTTAGTTCACTGGCAACGGCAGCAATGTCAACAGGTTCTTCCTCTTCAAAGGTGTCAACATACCTTGGAATGTTCAGGTTGTAATCATTCTCCCTGACCTCATCCAGACTGGCGACATAACTGTATTTGTCGATTGTGATACGTTTTGTGTAAGTGTCAACAATCCTGTCAACGTCCTCATCCCGAAGGTAATTCTGTGTCTTTACCTTTTCAAAATGCTGGCTGGCATCAATAAACAGAATATCATCTGGATGTTCCTTGCACTTCTTAAACACCAGAATGCATGTTGGTATGGATGTCCCGTAGAAAATATTGGCAGGTAATCCAATAACCGCATCCAGATAGTTCTTTTCTTCAATCAGATATTTTCTGATATGACCCTCAGCAGCACCCCGAAAAAGTACCCCGTGTGGCATAACGACAGCCATAACACCATTTTCTGCCAGATGGTAAATCATGTGCTGTATGAAGGCAAAGTCTGCCTTAGATGAAGGAGCGAGTTTACCATATTCACTGAACCTGTCATCGGTCATGAACAATGGACTGGCACTCCATTTTGCCGAAAATGGCGGATTTGCGACCACTGCCTCGGCATCAAGTTTATCGTGCTGCGGATGTTCCAGTGTATCTTCCAGTTTAATGTCAAATCTTGTGTGATGAACGTCATGCAGAATCATGTTCATTCTGCACAGGTTGTATGTGGTACGGTTACGTTC
>JAGODU010000282.1 GCA_017998095.1 Prolixibacteraceae bacterium
AAATTATTTGTACAATATCCTGAATATCTGTTTTATATGAAAATAACGTTTAATCGGACTGATTATAAAATGTAATTGTTCATGTAATGGCGAATTAGGATTTCCCAGGATAACAGAATTAATTATTACCGTGATTTTGGGTGGTCATGGAATAACGAAGTTCATTAAAAGGGGACGCATGCCTTCATAAAAGCAGAAATGACATTCCTTAAGTGCCCAAAAGTGTAAAATATCCAGACTTTTTAAAAATATGGACCGATATCTCAAATCACATGTCCGCATGGCTTTTCCTATTGGTTTAAAATAAACTTGCCGGTAGATCTTTTCCCTTTTTGATCAACGTTTAAAAAATAAACACTACTGCTAAGATCGCTTATATTCAAAATAATATGACTTTCATTTTCATTGATGTCTAATATTTTTACGAAATGTAAACGACCATTAATGTCAGTAATAGAAAATCTTGCACTCCCAGGATAATAATTATTCCCCATCTGAACATGTAACCAGTTTTTATCTTCACTCACCCACAATTTCAAATTATTGTCATTTTTGATTGAGATATTCGCTGTATTTATTGAATTCCCTACAAGTGCAAATTGTCCAAACTTCGATAGCGACAGGTTATTATTGAAAAAGACATCCATCTGTGATGAATTGATTACTATTTGAGAAGATGTATTGAAATTAGTACTCCAGGAATTACCATAATCGAATGAGTTACGATGATAAAGCCGTAATGCATTATCCTTAAAAGATACATTAGAATTTAAAGTCAGATTTTTAAACCTTATTGAAGATAGCTTTGAGAAACTGCTGTTTGTACCAAAATTATTGATTATAAAATAGGTATTTGAAGGTTGCAGGGAATCACCAGCTACAGGCCTTGTATCTGGAGCTGCCATTAATTTAATACCGACCAGACTACCATTGGGGTATGTACCACCGCTGCCAAAAGTCATTTCAATACCTGTTGTTCCAAACGAGTAATTGCCCGCCGAATTAACATTATTCAAAGTATATGAAATACCCTGTCCAACCGGTGCATCAGAATTATAAAACTTGTTGATACTTACATTGCTGGAACAGCTTCCAATAGCGGCATTTAATGTCTTAGAGCCTTCACTGTATTGATTAAACTGAATGTAATGCACCAGATTAGGTTCAGATTCATTTTTAGTAAGATGCATTTTTTCTCTGATTTGGGTAAGGTTAAGAGCTGAATTATAAAAAACAATTTCATCAATCTCCCCGCTAAAATTGCCACCTTGTGCATGAATATCCTCATTAATAGCAAAATTTCTTTGAGAGAAATCAACAGGGCCGAGTGTCTCACTTTTATAAGACCAGGCATCTTTACCATTTCTATAAATGGTAACTCCCGTGAGGGTATAAACCAAGGCAATATGTGACCAAACCAATGAATCAAGTTCAATATTCGAACGGACCCAATAAGGAACTGAAGGATGTGTAAACACCAGGTTTAGATTTTTCGTATAGCCTGGAAATGAAAAGCCAATTCCAAATCTTGTGTTAGGAGTATTCGTTGCAACGATCTGCGAAAAAACGTTTTGTTTTCCTGAAGGCTTAACCCAGAACATAATGGTAAATTCATTGCCTTTAATAGGGACTTTACCAATATCAATATTTCTGGTTTCCATGTCTGATGTATTAATCGATAAGCCTGGAGCTCCATCAGGACCACATTTACTATTTGTAACTTCTATCATATTATTTATTGTCTTTGAAAAGATTTGGCCGTTTTGAGTTACTTCTAACTTGACGGAATAAAATTTCTCACTTCCAAAAACAACCCTAGGATTTCTAATATTTGTGTTACTGACGAAATCAGGCTGAGGTGAAAAGCTCCATTTCCATGAAGCGTTAGCCCAATTAAGCATAGAATGATCATCAAAGTAAACTGTGTCGCATTTCCCAGTCATCTTATCTTTACACCAAGGGTTGATAATAGGTTTAAAAGAAGGTTCAACCATTGGACACTCCCAAGCTCCAGCTGTTCCACCAATCCTTAATTTTCCATCCCTGTAAAATGGTAAAGCAGCCATAAGATCCATTTCCTTCGGGTAATCCGCATCGTAAGGTAGCCAATCAGGCATTCCATCTTTTCTGTAAAATACTTTCCCCGGATGACCTCCTTTTGCGGTAATGAATAAGTAAAGTAAATCAACACCGTCGTTAGTCGGTTGTATTACAATATCTTTCAAGGTTCCAGAGGTAGTTCCCGAATAATCCGTCCATGTATTTCCTCCATCAGTTGATTTAAAAACTTTACCAGCATCATTCGACCATGCTCCATTTGAAAGGCAAGCATAGATTACATTTTCATTATATGGAGAAATTGCAAAATGCAAGCGGCCTTTCCAAAAGGAAGATGTACCGGGGTATGTGC
The DNA here is from genome assembly GCA_017998095.1 of Prolixibacteraceae bacterium. The sequence goes on from JAGODU010000282.1 coordinate 2,411, forward strand.
CACTCGTAAGAGATGGTTTCGCAACCCAAGTTTGACCGCCATCTTCACTCCGATAAAGGCCTTCGTCTATCACATCTGCAAAGAATACATTTGGATTTTTATAACTCATTTGCAAATACACAACTTCATGATTAAATGATTTGAGTTCAATAAACGAGGCACCCATATCTTCACTTTTCCATATACTTTTCCCTTCACCTAGATATAATGTCCCGTAATAATTCGGATGATGAATGAGATTACTCCTTTTCCCACCATATTCAAACATATTTGGGTATTTCGAGAAGGTGAATCGACCTTGAATATTACCTGTGGGTGAATCGGGAAGGATAAACCCACCACCTATATCGTTAAAAGCAACATGATTATCCTTACCTTGCAATACCCATCCCGTTGGCGATTCACCTCCTCCCAAACTCAAAGATTTATCACCATAAAATGCAGCAAGTGCTGTATTCCCGTTATGGTATCTGCCACCAACGATCAAGTCTTGATTCCACCCCTGGTCAAATCCCCAAAAATGAGAGCCAACAATACCATTATTTAATGTTATCCAGTTTGCTGTAGAAGTAAAATAATCGGAAGAAAAGTTAACTCCGCCATCAGTAGTTACCCACATTTCTCCGTTATCCATCATTTTAATATCTTGGATATCTGGATGTATACTGAAATTTCCCGCGTAACCACCTATACTTGTAAACTTTGCCCCACCATCATCGCTTTTATAAAAAGTAGTGGTTCCCACAAAAATAATATTTTCATTCAGAGGGGATACATCCAGAACCAAGTCAAAATATCCCTGGCCGTTGTTCATTTGAAAATTTGGCGTTTTACCAGTAGCCAACAAGGACCATGTTATTGTATTATTTGTATATGTACCCTTATAAAGATAAGGGGTGTTGCTATTTTGAGTACTGAGTAGAATTACTAAAATGGATTTGCTATTAGCTTTGCTCACAGCGATTAATGCCCCACTATGATCTGGTAGGCCTGTCGGGAATGATGGGTTTACTGTAAAAGATTGTCCACCATTGGTAGAAACAACAAATTCGAAATTTCCTGAACTGTTTTTTGTTATTCCATAAATAATGTCGGTTTCGTCAAGTTTAAACTCAACATCGTAACAAGCATTATTCCACTTTTTCTCCCAAGTCAAACCAGCATTTTGAGAAACATAAATGCCTTTACTTGAAGCAGCAACAATTTTTTGATTGTTTTTTGGGTCAATTCTTAGCCGGTCAGCATAGAATAAACTATTTACAGGTAGCATCGGATTCCAGCTGATACCACCATTTATTGTCTTGTGAATTTGATTGCCACCAGCTGCGTATACAATATTAGGATCTGAAGGGTCAATTGCAATTGCTGTAACACCTCCTCCAACCAAATAATGCTGGCTTACAAATGTCCATGTTTTCCCTTTATCCGTAGATTTGTTGATACAGCCCGTTTCGCTACCACAAAACAAAATGTTATTATTCGACTTAGAGACATCAATACTATAAATATTTGCTTGCCAAGGAATTGCTGGAGGAGTACTATTTGAGCTTCCTTGATTTAACTGGAACGTCTCTTTGGGTCCTAAAAAGGACCAACGCTGTTCTGCTGTAGCAGACTTTAATTGTTGATCCACATTTAGCTGGGCTGATTTTAAATTTTGGTGAAACTTTTCAATATCAGGAAGCTGAATTGTGCCATCATTTAAGACATAAGGTTCTAAGGCTAGTCGCCAGGTCTTAAAATAACGTATCAATGCACTTTTATCTGGCTTTTCTTCGCGCATATACTTATCAAACTCATCACAAATCTCATTGTAGTTTATTGGAAACTGGTATAATTTCTTTCCCCACT
>JAGODU010000069.1 GCA_017998095.1 Prolixibacteraceae bacterium
GTTTAGCGGCGACCTTAAAGCCAGGATCTTCCTCATCCAGATGAAAGAAATCGCCGGAAAAATGATTGTCTGTAACATCCACAGACACTTACAATTTTTCATCCTGAATGTTTTCTACAGGGCAGAAAAACCATATAATGTGGCGATCTATGATTTTAAGCATAATGAAAAGTGAAAGCATTAGGCAAATTGGCTGCATACAAATGGAAATTGTAATAAAAATAAAAGTGAGTGAGTTGGATTTCAAGTCGAAATGTGCCGAGAGCGTTTAATCAATTCGTAAATACCCTACGATTAGTGATTCGTGCCTTCAAAACAACCCCCCAAGTTACGGTAACTATCGTAAGAGTGCGGGTAAATATTCATAAAATATGTCGTTATTTTCCTTTCCTGGTGAAACCAAAAAAATATCTATCATCGGGTAGAGGTTTCAACTATTATTGACATCTACCTGTTTGGCATATTTGAGGTTATGTAATGACAAATGTAGGAAGAATTCCCGCTATTGAAGGAGCACATCTATTACAATCTTTACGAGCATCGGATTTTGATATACCCAGTGCTATTGGTGAATTAATTGACAATTCAATACAAGCAAACGCTAAAAATATCCATATACTAATTGAGGATATTATTGCAGGAACACGTCGAAAATTTAAATTAATTGATAAGATCGTGTGCATTGATGACGGTTTTGGGATGGATGGGGAATCCGGATCGACCCTCCATAGTTGCATAAAATTAGGCTATTCTACCCGCTTTGATGATCGGAACGGCATTGGACGATTTGGGGTCGGAATGACACTTGCAGGTATCCGTTTCGCAACTAAAATCGAAGTTTATTCAAAGATGAATGGAAAAAATTGGTATTATATCATTTTTGACCTAGCTAATGATGACGATATCAATATCGGAATAGCACCTCCTATAAATAGAGATCCACCCAATGAGTATAGGAAATATACAATACATGATGTCGGGACAATTGTAATATGGTCAGGGTTCGATAAAATTGCAGAACAAGATTTGCATGCTGTTACTTATTCCGATGATTTTGATGCTCCAGAATCTCTGGATCCTTACGGATACCTAAATCACTGGATTGGAAGGACATATCGAAAATTCTTATGGGACAATATCCGAATATATTTAAATGATAAAGAGGTTCATAGTTTTGATCCCCTTTATATCAATAAAAATAAAAATCAATTTCCTAATGATACCCCAGCGAACATTATTTTTGAAAAGGAAATTGAGTGGAATGTGACATCGAATGCAAAGAATAAAACCAATTCATCTCTGTCAAAAATTAAAGTTCGAATCTCATTATTACCAGAAGAATATCGTCAAATAAGAAGTTTAGGAGGTCGTCAATTCAAAGGTCGATATATAGATGAAAATCAAGGGATTTCTATTTTAAGAAGCAATAGAGAAGTTTTTTATGATGAGATTCCTCACTTTGGTGAGGAAAGAACAAAAAAATTAACTTGGGATGACAAAGATCGCTGGTGGGGTTGCGAGATATTATTTAATCCCGAATTGGATGAACATTTTACGGTAAAAAATATCAAACGGGGTGCAATCCCTGCGAAAGAACTTAAAGTGGCTCTTTATCAATTAATAAAACCAGTTCGTGAACGTTGTATTGAAGAGGTTCAAGCATATTGGGCTCGTTATAAACTAGAACTAGAAGTGCATGAAACCGCATCAACGGATGGTTTACCCGCAACTCACCAGGTTGTTGAAACAATTGCAAAAACAACCAAAATACCAGAAAAACCTAAGGCCGGAAAAAATCTTTCACCTCAAGAACAAGAATTAAGACTTGACAATTTAACTCGAGAGCTCGACACAACAGAGGCACTCAAATGGCGAGCGAAATTCGATAGTCAGCCTTTTACTATCATGGATGGTCATTGGAAAGGGGATACGTTTATTGACATGAATTATATCGAAGGTAAATCTGTCCTTCAGTATAATTTAAGCCATGTTTATTTTGAACAGCTAAGTAAAGTCCGTCAACAATTACAAAATTTGGATGATCCTGTAAAAGCAGTGAAACTTGCCAAGAAATTGCATGAATTAATTGATATCCTTTTGATGGCATTCGTTCGAGCTCGGCAAGGATTTGATGAAGATAGCGAATACACCGTTAAACAATTGATGGAATTTGTGGTAAGAGATTGGGGACGGTATCTCCAGACATATACGACAACCTACGAAAAAGAACACTTATTTGAGGAAGATTGAGACTGAATGATTGACCGGCTCCAAATTCAGGAACTCCAAACATTAATTGGTGAAGATATTCTTGATAGATTAGCGACTATAATTCAATTTATACCTAAAAGTGGAGTAGAACACCCAAATGATATTTATGAGAAAAGGAATTTAGAGAGAATTTTTCTCTCATTCTCTGGTCAGGATGCATTCCAAAAAATTGCTTTTAGAGAAAAACTGGTAAGTCGATTATCGGATCGAGAAATTCGATTGTTGGCTGGAAAGATGGGAATATCCACTTCTCTTGAATTTAATCAATTAGTTGAGGAAATTTCTCAAAAGCCATGGCTAGATAATAATGAAACAAAAATCTTTATTGATTTTTTTAACTTACCCGACAGTTATCGCCCAAGTCCTCGCCAAATCATTCCAAATATCGAAAAAATAATTCGGCCGGAAGCTCCGTATAAATCTCTTAAGGATTTCCAAGTCGCAATTTTTAATAAAATAATGAGCTCCTTTGAAAATCCTCTTCAAAGAATCCTGATACAAATGCCTACCGGATCAGGGAAAACGCGAACCGCAATGGAAATCATTTGCTCTGTTTTAAACCAAAACCCGGGGAAATCGGTTATTTGGCTCGCAAATTCAGAAGAGCTATGTGAACAAGCAGTGGAATGTTTTAAAGATGTCTGGAGCCACATCGGCACATTTAATGCAGATGTTATTAGAGCATGGGGCTCTAACGATGTAAAATGCCCAATAAATAGCTCTTTTATTGTTGCAGGTTTTTCAAAATTAAATTCAAAATTTAAGCGAAATCCGGAGATTGCCTCACTAATTTCAAGCAATCTTATTTTAATTGTCATCGATGAAGCCCATCAGGTAATTGCTCCAACGTATAGGCAAGTGGTCAGCAAATTGCGAGAGAATAATTTTAATATTCACATGATAGGACTGACTGCAACTCCTGGTAGACGGAATATTGAGAATGAAGAAACGTATCTTCTAATCCAATTTTTCTCTGGCAATCGGGTGGATATCGATTCAGGTAGTAGGTCTGTGTTTGAATATTTAAGGAATAAAAAAATACTCGCAAATATCGAAAAAGATCCTCTTTTCACGAATATATCCTTTGAATTGACGAAACAAGAGCGGGAGTACCTTAGTACTCATTATGATTTCCCGCTTGAGTTCCTTGAAAGGATATCACTCAATGACATGAGAAATATTGAAATTATTAAAAAATTGAAGCGGGAATGCGAGCTGAATAAAAAAATTCTCTTCTTTGCAGGGAGCATTAATCAATCAAAATTCATCTGTGCCATTTTAACATTTATGGGATTCAAAGCCGAGCACATCGATGGATCAACAAGACGAGATCGAAGACGGACAATCATTCGGGATTTCAAGGATGGAGATCTAAATGTAATCTGTAACTTTGGCGTTCTCACAACAGGTTTTGATGCACCGAAAACAGACGTGGTTTTTATTGCACGTCCAACGATGTCCATTGTTCTATACAGTCAAATGGTTGGTCGTGGCTTACGAGGTCCTGCGATTGGAGGAAAATCCTCATGCAAATTGATAGATGTAATCGATAATATCGATGCATACCAAAGCCCTGACAATGTTTATGAATACTTCGGGGAATATTGGGAACATAATGAATGATCTGTTTTATTCGGAAAAAGAACACTTTTTTCACCATATAAAAGATTTCATAGACTTGGCAGAGAATGAAGTCTTGATTATCTCTCCTTATATTAAGACCGAAGTGTTAGCATCTCTTATAAAATCGAGTAAAGCAAAAATATCAATAATTACCACTTGGAAACTTCAGGATCTTCAGATGGGCATTTCCGAGTTAGAACTTTTTAATTTTTGCCAATCACATGGAAAGGTTTACTTGTATCTTAATCCCCGAGTTCACCTAAAAGCCTTCATAAACGATTATTCTTCGTGTATTTTTGGCAGTGCAAACATCTCTGAAAAGGGTCTTGCTATCACTCCGAATTATAATTATGAATTAGACGGAAAAGTGGAGATCCTCAATATCGCTTCAATTTTGTATTTCAAGAAGATTCTACAGGATTCGGTTCTTGTAAATGAAGCGATTGTTCAACGATATCGGGAAGCACTTGAGAAAATGCCACCTTTGCCGATTCTCCTCGAACCCGATATCTATCTCATTCCAAAAAAATCCGAATTTTTAATTTCTGCACTTCCTATGAGTTATGGTATCACCGAATTATTTGAGATCTATTCAAGTCAATATCAAGCGCCGTCAAAGGAAGTTCGTGATTGCGCTATTCATGATATTATTCTTTACAATATCCCAGACCAGCTTTCATATCAAGAATTTCGTAAAATACTAAAAAATAGGTTCTTTTCCTCTCGTTTCATTCAAAGATTGTTAGAATTTATTTCTGAAGAAGGTCGGTACTTTGGAGAGGTTAAGACCTGGATTCAACAAAATTGTGAAGATGTCCCTGTCCCAAGCCGGAGGGATTTAACCGGAAACATCCAGGTTCTTTACCGGTGGATTGTTGATTTAAGCGACGGCGACTATAGGGTTGACAGACCTCGTCATTCTGAGCGATTATATAGGGTGAAGGCCCCATGACGACTGATGATCCAACGAAAATTCGCGACAAAATATTTCCTGGACTTCATGTCGAAATCGTCACCAGGGACAACAGATCAAAACGAGTCAAAGGTACTGTAAAATCAATACTTACCCATTCCCCATATCACTCCCATGGCATCATGGTCCAATTAGAAGATGGTTGGGTTGGCCGGGTTCAAAAAATATTTTCGGATATCCCGATAGACGCAACAGCAATCCCAATCGAGAAACAGGTCATCGATATTAGAGATTTAATCGGAAATGGCGAAAACGAGAGTGTGGAATATAAATCAAGTGCCCTCTGGAGTAAATCACTTACAGAATACCAAATGAAAGCCCCAACAGCTTCAAGGGATATACGAAATTTTGGACGTGAAGCATCGAAAGTCATCATTGCAAAATCCATTGCAGGTTTTCTAAATACTGATGGGGGCCATCTTATTATTGGCATCAAAGAGAACAAATCGAAAAACCCTGATGAGATAATTGGAATTGAGGGAGAATTTTCAAAATTACAGGACCAATGTTCAGACGGCTATCGAAGAATGATTGTCGATGAGATTATCCGCAAATATTTCAATCCTGAAATTTACAATCATTTTAGTGACTATATAAAAATCTCCTTCCCCGAAATCGATGGAAAGATCCTTTGTTGGTTACAACTACAGAAATCAGATGTTCCGGTCTTCCTAACAATTCGAAACGATGATTATTTTTTTATCCGAATGGATGCGGAAACCAGAATACTTGAAGGAAAAGAGATGGTCGAGTATTGTAAAAAAAGATTCTAACGACCCACTCGTTATTTATAATTGGATAAATTAATGGATCTTCGAGAAACAGTATGATAATCAATATTGAAAACTTATCAATAGGTGACCTGTTATCTGTAAGAAATCCATTCATTGTTGAAAAATATCAAAGAGATTATTCTTGGGAATCTGAAGAAATTGAAGATTTTACCAAAGACATTCTTAGCCTTTATACCTCCTATGATTTCCAAGAAGGTGATCCAAAAAAGAAAAGACATTTTTTTGGAGGAATCGTGTGTATCTTAAAACATGTACCTAATACAGCGACTGGTAGGATATATGAAGTAGTTGATGGGCAACAAAGACTTGCAACATTCTTTATTTCAATTTCTCATATTATTCGTGGCTTAAATCAATTATCTACAGTTGCAAGAGAATCTGGTGAAAATAACATTGAAATTGCATCATCAAACCATTCAGAGCAAATTGACGAGGATTTTATTCATTACAGAGAAGTAATAGAAGGCAATCGAATCCCCAGGTTGAGAATTCAATTATCACAACCCGATTCAGTTGTTTTTGAAAATTTAATTAACGGTACAATTTTGCCTTTCACTCGAGAATCTCATAAAAGACTCTGCTATGCGTATAATACAATTAAAACTGAATTGATTGATCCCATTGCTAATGATAATACCATTACATCAGAACAAAAAATGAATAATTTGCTAAAACTTCTATCCTGTTTAGTTGATAATTGTCATGTAATTCAGATTGTTGATGATAATAAAAAAGATGCATACCGATTATTTACTATCTTAAATGACAGAGGGAGGGCCTTAAGCGATGGGGACTTATTACGATCGTATAGTCTTGAATTACTAGAATCAAATGCTCTAATACAAAATCAAGCGGAATCTTATTGGAATGAGATTTTATCTGTTGAAAAAGGTGAAATTGACACATTTTTAAGGAACTATTTTGCATCACAATTAGGGAAACGGGCAGGTAAACGTGATTTAAATGACCAATATCAAAAGGAATTTTTTAACGATATGAAGCCTCCGATTTCTGAAGAAAATAAGTCGTTAATAGAACGGCGAATTTTTAATTTATTGACTGAATCCACTTATCATCATCAATTATCTGAGGGTAAATGGCCATATGATAATAGTACGGTTTCTGAATGGGATAAGAATCGATTAGAACTTTTAATAAATGTTTTAAAACACACATTATCTCTTCCAATACTTCTATCTGCTCGGAGTTGCTTATCAGAGGCGCAATTTTCACAAATTGTAAATGTTATTGAGCGTTGTGCATTTCGATATATTATTGTCATAAGAGGTCACGCAACAAAACTTGAAAAAAAATACCTAGAAAATGCATTAAAAATAAGGCAAAGGGGTGCTGGTTATCAGATTAATGAATTAATTTCCGATCTAAATAGCCTTTTAACAACTGACGCTCCTGATACCTTATTTGAGAGTAACCTTAAAGAAATGAAGTACACTAAAAAAGGATCTCAAAAAAATAGAATTATTCGATATTTTCTGATGACGTTGGATGATCACTATCGATGGTATTCCACGGGTGCGTCACACAATCCGAGGCCTGATAAAACACGAGTATATGACTTTGATGAATTATCAGTTGAACATATTTATGCTCAAAGTGCACAAGTGCGTGTGGCGGAATTAGAACCATTGATTGATGATATTGGGAATTTAACTTTTTGGGCTCCTGATGATAATAGGTCCGCTACCAATAGTGCCTTTTCCCAAAAGAAAGTAAAATACCTGGAATCGAGCATTCATCTTACCAGAGAAATCTCACAGATTTCCGAATGGACGGTTGAAGAATTAGATCGAAGACGGAATAGATTGATTGATATGGGAAAGAAAGTATTTCCCCAGAATCTCATTCCCTGATCCCCTTATCTTCTTCCTCCTTCAATCTAAAGAATATATCATCAATCTCTAAAAAGTCCACTGGTTGACGTCTAATACCAATTTGATAATCTATCAATAAATCAATTAGTCTATCCCCGTCAATAAGTGTAATAGGAGCTGCACCAGGGAAAAATGCAGCTTGTTCACATCCTTTACTAAATCGTCCTGTTGTAATAATAGTCCCACGGATTGCTTTAAAGTAAGGAAGAGCCCCTCTCAATTGATCAATCACCGAACGAGAAATATTTGCTCTGTGTCGTTTGACTTGTACTACCTCAGTAATGGTAGAGATGCCTATTTGAACGGTCCCAACAACATCAACTCCTTGATCCCCACTTTGTTTTGTTACAACTACATTTTCATAACCCATCTGTTCTAATAAATTCTTTATTAAGTGCTCAAACTGGAATGGATTTATTCTCGATAGTTTTTCATGAAACGCCTTTCTTTGACTTTGGTTATACTCTTCGATTGATTGTTTTGTGTTTTGTTTGGCCAATTGTTTTAATTCCCTTTCTTTTGGAAAAGACCCTGTATCAAAAGATTTTCGATAATTAAGGCCAGTTTCGGTAATTGTGTAAGCACCACGATCTTTAACGATAAAACCGCGTTCAATTAGATTAAACAAACGGGATCTTAGCATTTCCTGACTGGTTTTTGCTTGACCTAGACGAAAATTATACTTAATAAAATCTTCCCAGTCTGGCATCATATCCCGAATCTTTGCCCCTTTTTTAATTGAAAGAATATTTAATACATCGATTATTCCTTCCTTATTATCGATTTCAAAAATTGATTTTTGGTCGCCGTTTAAAAATTTTTCCCCTTTCTTGCTAATATGAAAAATCCCATTTTTATCAACCTCCAATAATTTATGGGTGTTAATAAAATTATATAGCAAATGCATGTATCTTGGATTGATTGACTGTTTACTGTCGAGCCAAACTTTTAATGCAATTTCCATCTCTTCTCCAGACAGTCGTTGAGGTATCCAATTTTCCGGATTCGACCAATCCATTGGATTTTCATTCGTCCCTATTTGTGAGAAAATTGCATTGATCGTTGATTTTATCGATTCTTTCTTGATATTATTCCAAATTGATAAAATTGATGTTATATTTGAATATAAGGGCATGTTTGGGATAGTGATTTTGTATTCCCTTTCCGTCATAAATGAAAATCTGTCTCTTCGGTAAAATTAATATCTCCAATAAAAATGATCCTAAATTTTAATATTTCTTATTTTTTTTAGAGAATTATCAATTTTTTCAATAATAATCTCAATTTCTCCCTCTGAATTAAATCTCCCAGCCCCAAACCTAACTGCAGAAAATAGATATTTTTCCGATAATCCAATCGCCTTTAGTACATGAGAAGGTTCTACACTTGTTGTAGTACAAGCGGACCCGGCAGAAATCGCTAGGTCATTTTGAATGAGATGTAAGAGCGCTTTACTCTCAATCCCTCCAAAGCTTACATTGAGATTGTGAGCTAACCGATTTGTACGATGACCATTTAATTTCACATCATCGTGGAATTCGCAAAACGATTGATACATTTGAGAAGTCCATTTTCGAAATCGAACATTCTCATCTTTCATTTCTCTTCCCGCAATCTCAAGAGCAGTGCCCAAACCGACAATACCAGGCACATTCAAGGTCCCGGAGCGAACTCCTCGCTCTTGGCCTCCACCTGACAATTGGGGAGTTAGTCGTCCTTTTGGATTTCGCCCTTTAATGAATAATGCACCGACGCCTTTGGGACCATATATTTTGTGCCCTGACATGGAGAGAAGATCGATATTCATTTTATTCACATCGATAGGGATATGGCCAACAGCCTGGGCAGCATCGGTATGAAATAGAACTTCATTATCATGGGCAATTTTACCAATTTCGTTTAGAGGAGCAATTGTTCCTATTTCGTTATTTGCGGCCATAATGGAAATTAGAACCGTTTTATCAGTAAGAGCCGATACAACATCCCCCGGATCCACCATCCCATATTGATCTACCGATAGGAAAGTGACCGACTTACCCTTCTCCTGTAATTTCTTCGCCGTATCGAGAACGGCCTTATGTTCGGTAACACAAGTAATTAGGTGATCACCTTTTTCAGAGAACTTATCCATCACTCCCAGTATCGCAAGATTGTCCGATTCAGTCGCCCCACTCGTGAAAATAATTTCATCGGAACGTGCATGGATGATTTTAGCGGTTTTTTCTCTTGCAGATTCGACCACCTCTGCTGCTTGAACACCATACAAATGGTCGATGCTCGATGCATTACCGAATTGTTCAGAAAAAAACGGAAGCATTGACTCAAGGACTCGGGGATCGACAGGAGTGGTTGCATGATAGTCCATGTAAATCGGGAATTTAGGTGTCATTCTTCTCCTCCGTAATCTCTGATTGATAATAAGAGAGATTCTGCCGGCAATAGACTGCGAAAATCACTTAAATCCTTTATACGTGAAAATATCGACATAACCCCACGATTCATGTGAGCACGAAATTGGGGGAAGAGATCGTTTTCTGGATCGAGGCCATCCTCAATACACCGTTCACGAATTAATGCCATGAATAGTGAGTCCCACTCGCCTGTCAGAGTGTACCGATTTATCTCCTGTCCTTCTTCATCATATTCCGCTGGATTGGGAATTTTTGGCTCGTTTAATGAATAACAAACCGCAATCCGAGCAAGGATATTGGGGGTCAATCCAGTTTTCCCTTTGAGCTGTTGAAGACGGAATGTTGCTGGTTTTGAGAGTTTAACTCTTTGGAAGGTCATGCCTTCACCTCCTCCGATTCATTATCCCAGAAGTATCCCTCGGTAATAGTAGTCGTCCCCTCATCTGGATGGAAAATGAGATGATATGCACGAGCGATCGCGGGGCTCATTTGATTAAAGTATTTCTGATCGATTTCAGTATCCGTCGAAAGGATAATCATTTGATGACTTGCAGTTGGGAAGAAATCTCGTATTAATTTTCCTCGGTGCATGCTATCCAGTCGCCCGAGAGGGGTATCGATTACGAAGGGTAAAGGCCGTTTTGATGCGATGGTAAGTGCCCAGAGCATTGCGATTGCATAAATCTGTTTCTCACCAACCGATAACTTGTTTTTCGGCCGTATTCCACCGCCGCTATCAAATAAATTAATTGAGAAATTGTCAACATCTATCTCAACATCGGTGATGAAATTCCCTTTCCGTAACAATCGATTGAAACATTCCAGGAAGATTCGTGCCAGGTCTTGGATTTTTTCCCTTTGGAGCTCATCTGAATATTCTTCAAGAATAACCGAGACCGTTTTTGCATAATCGATTTTTTTCGATACAAAATCGATTGAATGTATTTTTTCTTCGATTGACTGAATTTTCCTTTCAATCTCATTTAATTTTACTTGATATTGACGAAGCGCCTCTTCTTCCTTCACTATTTGTTCACTAACCTGTCCGAATTCTTTGTTCAATTCGTTTAAATCGGAGATGAGAGGGGAGAGCACGTCATCTTCGGGTGCTTTCGACAGATCACTCTCTATCCGCCGTCTTTCATTTGTAAAAGATTCTAAGCGAGTTGATGCCTGATCCATCTGCTGAGGGACATCATGGAGAGATCTATCAATCCAGGTAAGAATTTTCTGATGCTCTATCGGGGAGAGTTGATGGATCGGTTTAAATTTAGTAAATTGGGTCTCATTATTATTAGTGTCCTTAATCATTCTTTGAATTTTTTTACTAATTTTATGACGTGCATCTGATGAAATTTCCAAATCTTCCCAAAATTGTTCTGATTTGACACCTACATTAATTTTTTTCTGAATATCTAATACGACTGATTGAGTGGCTAAATAGCGTTGGAATTGTTCTTCTTGCCGTAATCGGCCCCTAACCTTTTCGCAATATTTCGGAGAGAGGGAAAAAGGAAAAAGATGGGAGCACAACTCACGAATTCGATTCTTTTCTCTTTCAATCTCATTTTCAATTTGTGACCGTCGACTTTTTAATTCAGTCCGTTTATCTGCAAAGCTCCCTCCCTCATGAGAAATTTTCAATTCCTGTCTTTCAATCTCCCCTTGAATTTGGGAGAGTTGTGCTTGTTTTTGGGCGAGATTTTGGTGGTGTGCTTCGATCTGATTTTCCAGCTCTTCCTTTTCATTCTTGAGCTTTTCGAATTGGTCTGTTAATACGGTGTGACCAGCATCCTTTCCTTTTCTTGCAAGAAAAATCCCAAGGTCATTCCTCAATTGATCTACAAGATTCAATCCCAGAAGCGATTTAAACGATTCTTTCAACTCCAGACTATCGGTATTATCCTCAGCGAGACTTTGGATCTTCTCCCCGTCAAAGAAAAATAATCGTGAAATTCCGGGGGGGATTAGTTCGTTAATAAAGTCCTGCCATTGTGTGGTCTCGATCTCATTCAACTCTTGACCATTTTTCTTAATAACGAGAGTTTCTTCGAGAATTCCATGGGAACGATGCCATGAACGGCTGACGAGATAGGTATCAGTGTGGCCGAGATAGGAATATTGAAATTCGATCTCGATATCTGCGGTATCAAGTTGGAGAGGAGAACCGAGGATTTGATGGATCTGTTCAGAGACATATTTCTCGTATGCTCCTTTTTTTAGCCTGAGTCCATCCATATTCGGACCGTAGAGACACAATCTAATCCCTTCGAAGATGGTGGTTTTACCTGCCCCATTCATGCCCCCTATAAGAATTATTGGACGGTTTTTATCCTCGGAATACATTGGGGTTAAGTTGAAAACATGTTTTCCCCGGAATACACCAAAATTCTCGAGCGTTAATCGAGTGATAATCATGTCGTCATCCCTTCAAAACTTCTTCTTCAGAACGCCATTCCTCACCAAGGACCTCTTCGATGCGTGCGAATATTGATGCTCGCCGACCCATCCCCTGGACCTGGTGCTCCATATCAAGTAACTTTGAAACAAGTCTTATCGGGACATGATGTCTATTGCAGATTTGTTCCAAAATCTGACTTTCAATATTAGAAAAACTCCCTTTATCTTCTTCAATCCAATCGAGATCCTGACCCATTATTTCTCGATAGATTTTTGGAAGGGTATCCTGCCAATCGCCTCGATTCAATTTCCATATGCGGCGAATCTCATGAAGTTCTTCCGGTCGAATTAAATTAATAGACATCTCGGGCTTTTCTTCGCGAATCTTCTTCTGAATTTTAAGCAGGTTTCTCAGTAAATCCTTACAATATTCGAATTTGTATGGCCCCCGGATCAGTTCGTGATTTCCATCTTTTTTGTACTTGATTTTACCATTTAGTCGTTTATGTTCTCGAAAGAACTGCTTTTTTTCAGGATCTTGCGTTTCAGCAAGCTTGTTTCGAAAATCAAGTAAGGGTTCTAGCCACTCCTCTCCATTGTCGATTAAAGCCTGAATACTCTTGTCTTTCGCTACGACGGTACAGACCCAACATCCAAATCTGCTATTGCCGCAGGGAGGTGTGACATCATCAACAACAAGGGGACACTCTCCATCGGCGCTTCGGTAGAGGGCCGCAAGATCTCGATTATTTGCTCCCCAGGGAGAGGGATTTTGAAGCAGGTAAGTCCAAACATCGTCCTTTGTGAAATCTTCGATGGGGGTGTAGACAAATGACTGTGCAAATTTTGAATGTCGGGAGAGTATACTCCCGGCGATTTTATAGAGGTTCATCATCTGCGCTCTTGTTGCGCTTTCAGATTTACGCACCCCTAAAACGAGAATAACCTCACCATGTTCAGAAGCTTTGGAGAGAATGAATCGATCAGAAGTCTTAATTTTAAGACGATCTGTGCACCAACGAAATGATATTGATGGGGTTGGATACCCGCGACCAATGAGGTTAACCCAAAATGTTTCTGTTATTTTTGGGTATAACTTCGTCGCCGTGATAGGGAGATCTTGCTGTTTTGCTGCAGTATTGATTTTGCTGATATTGGAATTTATGTAATCGATAATGACAGGAGTTTCAACATACGTATCAGAAGAAATCACATACACTGGTTTGGTTCGCTTCTCTTTAGGTAATTGAAGGAGAGCATTCCATACTAATTGAAGTGATGTGGTTGAATCCTTTCCTCCACTAAATCCAATGATCCAAGGACGAGAATCTTCTGCATACACTTCCTGAATTTCCTTATAAATATCACTTAAACTTCGAGCATCGAAAACTGACTTAATTTTCTCTTTTATTTGCGCTTCCATTGTTATTACCCTCACATTCCTTTTTGAAACGCATCTTCGGCCTGTTGTTCTTCAACCGAAAGAGGGAGACCCAATATGTTTTTAATAGCGTTGGAAGTCAATACCAAATTCATCTGTGCTTTGCTAATACGGCCTCCAATCATCGATCGGCCTTCCCAAAGAGAGGCATTTGACCGAGACCAATCAACACTTCGAAGTTTTATTAATTCTTGCTTCCATGTATCGGGACTTTTTTCGAGTAACGTTTTTCCCGCCATACCTAGAGCGTGAAGAATTACGCCATGGACGTGTACGTAGTCTTTTCTGAGCTCGCTACTCGTGACTTTTCTATCGATGATTAAACACCATTCCGGGATATTTTTTGCAACCTCGTCCCAATAATCAAATGCTGTTTGACGTTCTTCCGGTGAAATATTCAAGGAATTTTTTGTTTTTTTCAGAAGGCTTTGGGTTGCTTGATAAATACTACTCAAAGTGAATAACTTAATGGACCGATTTGATATCGTAGATTTTTCAAAGTCAGTCAATCCTTTAAAAATCGGAACGGTATCAGCAAGCTCTATTGCAAGCTTGGCTAATGGATCCCGACTATCATAGAGGATTCCCAATGATCTGGTTGGTTGAACGGCATGTTTATTAAGATCAGCAAACATCTGTTGGCTTCTTTTCAATCCCGAATCTAAAAACAAAACGACCGAAATGGATTCATTGCCAAGCTCGGGGCATGATTTTAACGCCTCTTCTATAGCAGCCCGTCGATGTTGACCATCATTAATAATGAATCGAGCAGTAAGGGGGATGCTTATGGTCCCAATTTTACTAAAATTTCCCTTTTCTCCAAAAGGAGTAAATTCAACCCTACCATCGATTGAGGCTGTTAGTGAGGAAAAGATGTAATCCTTAGGATTGGATATGATGTAATTCGCAATTTGAGGGATTCTTGCATGATTCAGTACCCTTTGAGCCCTCATTTTTGGGGGGATTTCACTCTCATCGAAAATGAAAATTTTTGGGATTAATTTCAGAGGAAACAAAGTTACATAATATTCCTTCCCTGCTTGAATTCCCCGAATAGCAGGGAATTGAAGATTAACCGATTCTAATGAATTAAAATTGTTTTGTATGGGAGAAACCATATTGAATCATATGTGGAAGTAGTATAATTAGTTTTGGAAGTATGGACATTCATTATTGGAAGTATCCTTTTTAAAATAAATGAGGTTTAAGATTTTAATGCGATTCATCACCTTCAAAATCAAGATTGGCTGCATTGATTGCTTTTTAAGATAAAATCCCAGGAAATAAATCCTGCCGAATTATAATAATATCGATTTTTTTTAAAAAAATTTTGGAAAGATCGATATTCAATAATAAATTTAGAATCGACACACTTATTGTTGCTGGTTGAAAAGATAGAACCTTAACTCGAAAATGAACGCGAAATTAACACATCTTTTAAAAAATGTGGCACATCAAAGGGGCATAACTCTCCAAGCGCTGAAGGAAGAGATCGATGAAAAAGAGATCCTGGATAGATTCACAGACTATCCCAACTTATCAGTTACCATCTTATCCGACGATATTGATATCGATTCGTTGAGAGTAATTGCAAATGACCTGCTTGTCTTCACATGGCGGGATAAATTCAAATTCCAGGTTTTTCTTAAGAATTCGGTTTTTGCTAAGAATGCGATCCAATCACTCCTTAAGAATTTTCCAAAGGATGATGTATCAGCAGCAAAAAGAATCGATGCATTCATTGAGAATCTGATTGCTTCTGACCTCTTGAAGGGAAAGGAAGAACTAAAAAAATCCCACGTTGCACTTTACTGTTCTATTTTCCTGACAGTAGCTTTCCCGGATAGATTTGTAGATTTCAGGCAAACCCGTTGGATAAAATTGGCGAAAAGGCTGGATTATGAGCTTCCGAACACTGCGGATACTTATGGCCAGATGATTGTATGGGCGGGGAAGTTTGCTCGGGAAATTGCGAAAACAACAATCTTCCAGAAATACTGGAAGACAGATCATCCCTTATGGGCTGTTGCCGGACTTTGCTGGAATTTAAAAGACGAGGATATTGTTCTTAATGGGGATAATCCAATGTACCAGAAGATGAAAGAATTGCTCCAGAATAAAAAACAGGTCATCATTTACGGTCCTCCTGGAACTGGAAAAACGTATCACGCAAAGAAATTCATATCGGAGTATAGTACCGAAGATTACCGGATCTCAGACAAATCCCTGACCGATCAAACCGTGTATATCCTTATCGCATATGGGCCGAGAGACGGGGACATCCCGAATATGAAGATCGGAGAGAAATTCATATACGAATGGACTGGTAACCGAAACTGGCAGAAATTCTTCGATGATCTTCAACAAGGAGACGTTGCCCTGGTATATTACCAGGGGACACACCGTTTAACATCAATAGCCCGGTGTATCCAGAAAGAAAAAGAGAGCATCACCTTCGAAATTATGCGCCATTTTCTGGGGCCGACTTATAGTGATCTGCATAAAGATCCAGTGTTAGGAGAAACTGCAATTGGCCGGGCTACCATGAGTTTCAGCTTGCGAGCCCTTAGTGATGTCGAACTGGAGAGATTGTTAAAAATTACACCGGAACTTTCCTATGAAGCCCTGGGAATCACCATAGATACTTCCGATATTCCGGTAACAAACCGGAAATTTGTAACCTTCCATCCCTCGTTCGGTTATGAAGATTTCATTGAAGGTCTGCGACCATATACCAGAGATGACGGAACATTGGGCTATCAGATCGAGGAAGGAATTTTCAAAGAATTCGCACGGCAGGCATTGAACGTATTATGTGCGGAAGCAGAGATTGAATGCGAATGGAACTGTAATGAAGAGATCCCAGAATTACCTCTTGAAGATAAACAAAAATTGCGGGAATTGGCTCCGAAATACCCCTTCTACCTCATCATCGATGAAATAAACCGTGGGGATATCTCACGGATTTTTGGCGAACTTATCACCCTGATCGAATGTGATAAACGATATGCAGAATCGAATGAAATGACGACCGTCCTTCCGTATTCTAAGCTAACCTTCGGTATTTCTCCAAATCTCTACATAATCGGCACGATGAACACCGCAGACCGATCGATTGCATTGCTCGATATTGCCCTTCGTCGCAGATTCGGTTTCATCGAGATGATGCCACGCCCGGAGATTATTAAAGAGATCGTTGAATCAAAAGAACCAAAGATCCGGGAGATTGCAGATACCGCAATAGCACTGCTCACATCGTTAAATGAAAAAATAATCGGGAACTATGACAGGGATCATCAGATAGGGCATAGTTATTTCACAAGACTCAATGACGCGAGGACGAGAGAGGAAGCAATTAAAATGCTCCATTTCATCTGGTATCACGAAATCATGCCACTTCTCCAGGAATATTACTATGACTCGCCCGTGAAACTTCAGGAAATTATCGGAAATGACTTCATCAAAGTAACAAACAGTGACCGCTCATTCCTGTTGAAAGATGAACTCTCCCCCGAAGATCTCCTGATTGCCGTCCAGAAGTTGGCTCAAAAAGGGTCTGTGACCAGTCCTCCAGTTACCAACGAGTGAAATGAAGACCGTTGTTACGCTGTTCGAATATCAACAATATCGGTTCGAATTAGCAGAGAGAGATCATTTCCATAACGATACTTTTTATTTCACCGAAAAAACCATGGGACTACTGGAAGATCTCAATCGTTCAAAACCATTCCTGGAATGTGGTCTCAGAACAATCCGGCCATTAAACTACGTCGGAATTGTCAGGGCTGGTGATTTCACAATAGAGATTTTCCCAAAACTATTCAGAGATGAAAAATACCAGGAACATCGTAAAAACATCGCAGCAAACCTGTTGAAAATGCTCTCTTATTCAGGAGATCTGCCTTTCAGGGAAATGGATATGGCAGATCTTCATCAGGATAAATATGATCTGTTCGAGATATTCATCCGTCTCTTTTCAAAAAATCTCTTATCAACCATAAAATCGTCCCAAAAAAAGGAATATATCAAAAAATCCGAAGAAATCAGGGTAATCAAAGGAAGAATAGATTTTAAAAAATATGTCAATCCCTGTCGTTTCCATATCATTCCTTGTGAATATTACGAATTTTCCATTGACAATATCATGAACAGGACGCTGAAGTACACCTGCCATCTCATGGCCAGAACTGTTGAGGATTTCGATACTGCAAGAACCCTGCGTTCCATCATTAACATTCTCGATCAGGTGACGCTTACCAGAATTACTGCAGCTGAAGCGGATACTATCACTTTTGATCGATTAAACCGGGTATTCGAACCGTATATTGAAATGTGCAAAATATTCCTTTCCCAGTCGACTCTTACCTTGCAATCTTCTGAAATCGAGTCATTTTCTCTGCTGATTCCTATGGAAAAACTCTTTGAAGGATTCATCACCCAGGTTCTCAAAGAAGATCCACTCTATTTCTTCGGCAGACCTGTTGTGGTGAGATCCCAGATGAGCGTCGGAAGGATGGCTTTAGATGAAAATGGAAAGGAATTATTCAATCTGATCCCCGACATTCTGATCGGTTCCCCGGTTATTGAGGCAATCATCGATACCAAATACAAAGCACTTGATTCCATGGATACGAAACTGGGAATATCTCAGGCTGATATTTACCAGATGTATGTCTATGCCACGAAGACGAATACAGACCGGTGCATGCTTCTGTATCCTGAAGTGATGGTAAACCAGAAAAAAGATCTCACCCTCTCTGTTCCCTCATCAGATGATAGTAATCGGGATGTTCTGCTTATGATTCGTTCAATCCGGCTCGCTTATAATATGATAAATAAAGAGGAATGGGAAGAGTTCAGAAAGGAATTGCGGACTATTGTGAGACCACTCTTCAGGGAAAGGGAAGGGTGGGATGATGTAAAGACTTCCATGATATTAGCTGATGGACGAGGTGATTGAAAAAGACGGGAATCATGAAAGACCATCCACAATCCATCACCGAAATCGATCAAAATGCATATGAATGGATCAAGAAAAAAGGAGGTTTAGATGAGAGTTTTACTGTCCATTAAACCAAAATACGTAGATAAGATTTTAGGTGGGTCGAAGAAATACGAATTTCGAAAAAATATATTCAGAGATGAAGAAGTTCGGGAAATGGTCATCTATTCCAGCAGTCCAATGAAGAAAATTGTCGGTACATGTGAAATAGGTTCGGTTATTGAAGATAGTCCACTGATTCTCTGGGAAATGTTCAGAGACGGATCCGGACTCTGTGAAGAGGAGTTCTTTTCTTATTTCGAAGGCAAAGAGAGGGGATATGCTATCGAAATTGAACAAATTATCAAATTTAAAAATCCGGTAGACCCGTGGGAATTCGACGAGAATTTCATACCTCCTCAATCCTTCCAATACATCACTGACTCTTTTTACTCAAAACTCTGTGATGCAGCCTAAGAAAAATTGAATTCTTTTTATCCCCCGTCCTGAAAAATTCCTAACCTCCTCCATTTTATTCATGAGTAGTCAGAATTAATTCAACATTTCTTGGTAAGACTAGCGACAAAAACAGAAAAGATTGTGCCATCACTCTGAAGAGTTCGTCTTTAGGATCTTGATTCAGTTCATCCTTCGGGATTTGATCTTCTCTCATTTGCGGCTCTATGTTTTTTTCAGAGGGCAACCCCCACTCAAGTGCACCATAATGAACACAAACGGAGAGATTGCCGACTTAAAGCAGGGGTATGAAATGTCGGTCGAAATCTCCAGAATATGGGTAGATATTTATAAAACTATTGGTTATAACTTGGCTAAAGATAGGGATATATTCACATAAGTTCTTCCCAAATAACCTTATATGCATCATTTTGGTAGATTCCGTCAATTACTCCATGGGAAATCTTTAGATTATATCTCGCAACGACCAAAACGAGAATAGTAACGATATCGATAATGATCAATTCAGCAAAATATTTCTTGATAACAACTGAATCAAAGACAGAGAAATAGAAGTAGTAAATTGCGATAATAGATAAGATAATCGTGATTACAGCAGTAATCCACACAAATATTTTGCGTTGTTGAGAATCCCAACCATCCTTTATTTTATCATATTTATCATCGAGGCTCAATCCTCGATAAGAAAGGGAAAATAATAATTCATAACATGCTATCGCAATTATTGCTATTAAGAATAGTATAATTAAAAGAAACGTATAGTTGAAAGTGTTTCCATCTTGAAAAGAATATTTTGTAAAGAGATAATACGACAATCCCAGGATGAAAAATGATGAATAGAAAAATATTGAAAAAACAATAGTTTGATACCGTGATGATTTATTTAGCGAGATAATATCCAGAGAAAATTTTTACTTCTCAACAAAACCTAAAGAGTTCCAGATATCAAATCCGGCCAACACTTTTTTGGCCTTTTTCTCATCTCTCGGCTTTTCACGGTATTTATTATTAGCATTCTCAAATCCCATGTAGTTTGTAATGAAGGTACAATCAGTATGATGCGTTTCTAAAATTCTGTAAAAGGCCTGCAAACGTGAAATTGATTTTGATTTGTCATTGAAAATACACCAGATGGGCAACACAATAAGGAGGGGTATCAAAGCAG
>JAGODU010000283.1 GCA_017998095.1 Prolixibacteraceae bacterium
CGCAACATGGTAATAATATGATGGTTAATACCTTAAAGTTACGAAATTCCAAGGTCTTTTGCAAATATATTTAATTGATAATCAATATATTATATTATAATTTTCTAAAAATTGTCATATACTTAGAATGCGGATATTTTTTCATATTTATGATATAATTTTTTAGCAAATGCTATGAATTATTTAGTCAAAATTTCACTATTGACCGCAAAGATAAGGAATTACATTGAATTAATAATAAATATGAAATGCGGTATCAATTTTGACCCATCTTGAAAAAAGAGCGAAAGAGCTTGATTTCCCGAATGAACTGTTTTGAAAATAATGTTACCTTTGCCGTTCATAATATACTTCGGGAAAAAGATGAAATCACGTTTAGCAGTTATTTTAGCCCTATTGACAGTTACAGGTTGCAGCGTGAACAAGAATATCTACACTATAAAAGGTAGTTTTGAAGAGTGTAACGAACCTATGGTATGGCTGGTAAGCGGCAATGAAGCCGTTGACTCAATACAGATAACAGACGGAGCTTTCATATTTAACGGAACGGTTGACAGCCCGACAATTGCCTATATATGTACCTCCTCCGACCGTACTATGGCCGAATTTGAATGCGAATTCATTCTTGAACCGGGACGGTTGGCCATGTCCAGACTTTACGACACCGAAGTATATATTATGGAGGGCAGCACATTGAACAACCGTTTGGCTGCACTTGAAAAGCGCTCGATTGACATGGTAAAGGAGTACGCTCTGAACAAAGCCA
Source organism: Prolixibacteraceae bacterium (assembly GCA_017998095.1). The sequence continues at coordinate 767 of JAGODU010000283.1, forward strand.
ATTCAATGGACAACTTCGAAAAGGAGATAAACAGACAGTGGAACCTGTTGCTGACCTCAAACCTCGATGCCAATACGGACAACATATTCGGACTCTACTGCCTCAGGGAACTTTCATACGAAGACCTTGAGCCCGAAGAGATAATAAAATACCTTGACCTATTTCCCGACACATTAAAGGAGAACAGCCTCTGGAAGTCGCTCCACGAGAGTTACAGCGAGAGCTCTGAAAATCTTACCGATTAACTTTTAGATACTGTCCAAAAAATTACACCCCCACCCTGTTTATAATCATCAGGATGGAGGTGCAATCTAAAAATTGCAGAATGCTCTTACTGTTTCTTGAAAAGCAGAGGTGCAAAACTGTTCAGGTAGTATCTCCAGTTGGCCCAGACGTGACCGCCATCGGACTTGAAGAAGACATGATCAAGACCGCATTCGGTCAATGTCTTGTCGAGTGTGACCGAGCCCTCCCAGAGGAAATCATCGGTACCGCAAGCCAGGAAATAGAGCCTGACTCCGGCCTTTTTAAGAGCATTGATCTGCTCGACAGTGGAATTGCCGGCAGCAGAGAGCGGGCATATCCAGTCAAACATCTCAGGATAGAGATTGGTCGCTGTGATAGTGTGGCCGCCGCCCATTGAAAGACCTGCAATGGCACGTGATTCGGGTTTTGCCAATACGCGATACTCCTTCTCTATAAAAGGTACAATCTCCTCGCAAAGGCTCTTTACATAAGCGTTCTGGAGCGCAGGATCGCGGAAATTCAAAGTGCTTGTGGGAAGACCCAACGTCTGGGCTGCCTGCTGGTTGGGGTTACCGTTGGGCATTACCACAATCATCGGCTCGGCAAGTCCCTTCTCAATAAGGTTGTCAAGGATCTGGGCAGTGCGTCCCATCGATGTCCATGCCTCTTCATCACCGCCGGCGCCATGCAGCAGATAGAGAACCGGATATTTTGTCCTGGTGTTCTTTTCGTAGCCGTAAGGCGTGTAAACGGTAAGACGGCGGTTCATTTCAAGGATCTTGCTGTCATACCATTTGTACGATACGGTTCCGCGCTGATTGGCCTCGAAGTAGTTTTCACTCCGTTCGCCCGGAACAAACAGCATGTTCAGATAACGGGTGCCGTCACGCTGCACCATAAAGTTTTGCGGGTCATTGACCGATACGCCGTCAACCACGAAATTATAAGTATAGATTTCGGGCGATGGAGCATCGACTGTAACCGACCAGATACCGTCTGTTCCTTTCTGCATTGGAACAGCGCCCTGCAGCCAGTTACCCATAAGATTTACCACAGTTGCATAGTTTGCATTCAGTCTGAATGTAACTTTTTCGCCATCCAGTTCGGGTGAAACCACCTGCTGGCGACCTCTGAAATTGAAATTGGTCAACTCCTGCGACATAGCAGAAGTGCCCGCTAAAGCGACAATTGCCGCAATCAATAATATTTTTCTCATAAAGCGCATATTTTGTTTGTATTAATGTTAAGACTTTACAAAAATAAAAAAACTTTCATTGATAATTCAAAACACATGATTGTCAACTTATGATAATACATAATATACAACTTGCAATTAATAACCTTCGTTAAAAATTGTATCTATATATATTTTTCACAAACAACAATATATTCTTTTGTCATTGTACCTCTTCTATGTCCTGTCTTATTTGAAGGAGAGTTTTGAGATGGCATGACCTTGTTTCCAAGTAGTCTTTCATATGTAAACATATGTTTAAATCCATTTTGTTCAAACTTTTCAGCTACAAATTGATCTGTAAGTAATTGTATATCCTTAACTCGTCTATTACCAACAACATATATGACTTTACCACCTTTTTTTACACTTTTTGCAACATCTTTTATTGATCTATCCAAATCTGAGTAAAATGATGAAACCTCTAATGCTCTTTTTTTAGATTGTTTTGCAATTTCATATATATAATCTGTAATTAAACTGTTTGGATAAATTTCTTTTACAGAACTACCACCCATTAATAATTTATCAATTTGTCTTGCATATTTTATTCCAAACCATTGATTGCTAAACATAGAAAATTGACCATAAGCAACAGTTGTAAAACTGTCACCATAAGGAGGACTAGTTAAAACCACATCAAATTCATTCTCTTTTCTAGGAAATTTACTATAGCTTATTTCAATCTTTGTTCCATTTAATTTAGGCAAATAATATCTTTCATAGATGTCAATAACTTTATTGAGTTTGTCAAAGTAAATACCAAAAACATCTGGATTAAACTGAATCATCTCTTCAGGTCTCATTCTATAAAGTTTAAACTCGTGATTACGAGTATATGAGCACTCTCTTATAGTTTCCGAAAGTGGGAGAAGAAAGATTCTTCTCATATTAACTTCTATTTTATAAACAAAATGTCTAATAATCGATAGATTTTGTAATACAGATTTTGAAAACCAAAAATCAATGTTGTAATGTTGTGGAATTTCTATTTCTTTTAAATTATCTTCGTTTTTTACATATTCATATACTCTAATTCTTAATCTCTGATTAATTTTTTTTACTTTATCTATATCTAGTTTTGTAAATTTTGTACGTGAAATCAAAACTGCCAAAGGATTTATATCGAAACCATACATTTCATTTAATCCCCTATCTAAACCAATAGTAAATGAGGACCCTGAGCCACAGTACGGGTCAAGGAGTTTCCCTTTATTAATATCAAGTTCTTTGAAAATTTCTATTCCAATTTGTGGTATCATTGTAGCGGGATACTTATGCAAATTTGGATAACTTGTAGAATAAGATTCTCCAATAAAATCGTATTTTTCATTTCTGATTACATTATATTTCATAGGTCTGTGATACTTTTAAACAAAAAAGGTAATTTATCTTCGTAGGTCCTAAATCCTGTTCCATGGTTTCTTGCCATAGTACCTTTATCATGCAAACGTAAATCAACAAGAATATTTTCAGATTTAAACTGATCAGCAAGCAGTTCAGGTGAAGTGCCTTTCATTAATTGTGCCCTATAATAATGAAAATATTCTATACCACCTCTTTCTTCGGTAAATGCCGATACGAAAATTAGTGCTGGCATTTTTTGCATAAATCTATCCGCTAAAATTTCTAATTGCCACGTAGCAACAACTTCTCCCGAAATATGCATTACTGAAATATCTTTTTTTTGAACATTAAGAAACAATCCTACACTATTAGGTTTTAAAGACATTGTATAATAAAGCCCTTGTCTTCCATATTTATCCACACTTCCATATTTTTTAACAGCTTCAAGAGGAGGCATTTTCCAGACCTTATTATTGAATGTAATGTGCCAACCCCCTATAAGTTGGACAGATTTATAGTCACATTATAGGTTATATTTGTTAATAAATTCTTTTCTCATCTGCTGTGCAAAGATAGCATTCTCTTTGTCAACACCAAGATCAATTTCTGT
>JAGODU010000284.1 GCA_017998095.1 Prolixibacteraceae bacterium
TCTGGTAAGCCCTTTTATAAATTTCTTCTATGGAATTGAGTTTCGCCCGGTGATCGCGTTAACGTTTATTACAAGCCTGGGCGTAGTATTTACTGGGATGGCAGATTTTTTTAATCGTTTTCTGGGCGCGCATGGTCAGGGAAAGGCATTAAGAAACAGTGCCTTTATTGTTGGATTAGCCATAATGGTCTTGAACATAACACTTATACCTTCTCTTGGTGAAACTGGTGCAGCTTATGTAAAAATCTGCTCCGGGCTGCTATATCTATTTCTCATGTTATTGTATTACAGAAGATTATCAGCATCTCTTAAAAGCTCAGTCTAATAGCGAATCACAAATCATATAAGAACATGACAATAATAACACATAAAATACTATGATTATGGTGATCCGCGAGATTAATGCAAACAAAACACGGATTGTGGGTCTTCAACAATACTCATGGCTTGACTATCTAATCATAACCATATTAATTCTATATGCGGGCCGTGGTAATACATTTTTTCAATCCGGATCTTTTGTTAACAATCCGATAGGTGTTGCTTTGCCGCTAATACTTAGTATTTTCCTTGCATTAAGATGGAAAATTGTGTTTAATAAGCACTTTTACCTTCTGATCTTCTGCTACTTTATTTACTTCATTGCGATTACAATCAAATTCGGTGAATTCAGGCCAACCATTTTTCTGAGTTATTGTATAACCTTTTTTGTTGTTTATGCAATGGTTAAGGCCTTAAGATTTAACCTGTTTCTAATTTATGAAAAGTCACTGTACCTGTTATCAATTATTGCATTGTTTTTATGGTTAGTCCAAACAACACTTGGCGGTGATACGCTTTATGGTATTCTTAGTCGGATACCAAATATCGGTACATTTTCTTATGTAACTTCCGAGGGACTGAATGCAATACTGTACTCGGTGCAACCGAGCACAGGCTCCATGCTGCATGGAATTCCTATTCCACGGAACTGCGGATATGCGTGGGAGCCTGGAGCGTTTGCTGTATATATTTGTCTTGCGATTTATGTTAATCTTTTTTTGGTCAAAAATGATAAGAGTCGAAAGTTCAGATTATGGGTTTTATTATTTGCCTTGTTATCAACCCAATCAACGACGGGTTATTCAATTTTGCTGGTAATACTTTTTTTCTATTTTCTGAACAAAAATGTAAGCATAATAATTTTATTGTCGCCGATTCTGATTGTTCTGCTTGCGTTACTTTTTTCATTACCCTTTATGGGGGATAAGATCGCAGATGTGTTTAGGCAAGTGGCTGATATAGAACTTATTGTAGAGAACTCTATTACCTCTGGGGCATCATATGCTCCAGGGCGCTTTGCCTCTTTTGTGATTGCCTTCAGGGACTTTATGGAAAATCCAATTCTGGGACTGGGGAGTGTTACTGAATTAAGCTGGACTAACAGAGCTGGCGCCAGTATCGGAGCAATATCTGGCATTGGATATCTCCTGGCGCAATTTGGAGTGATTGGATTCCTGTTTTTTATTATATCGACGGTAAGCAGCTCTGCATTGTTTGCCAAAAGACACAATTATAAAGGTACCTTTTTATTACTACTGCTAATACTATTAATATCAGTAAGTTACAATATTTTGTTCCTGCCTGTTGTCATGAGTTTTTGGGGTTATAGGTTGTTTAATCCTAATGATTGACAAGAATATTGAAAGTGAAATGATTAACCTATCAGAAGATAGAGTGAATAATAATAATGACTCAATGCTTGTGTGCCATCATAGACCAAAATGTGATATTTAGTTACATTCTTGAATTCAAGATAAACACATACATTTTGATTATATTGATCATGATCTCATTTTTCCTTGTCGAAATCAAATATAAATTGTGAAATGCGAATTAAAAATAAGAAACTAAAATTATCATTTGGAAGACTATGTTCTGGTATTTTCATAGTTCTCATAATAATCCCAGGCATCGCCTTGCTTGTGTGGGGGATATCAACTTATCAGGCTGCTTTAAAGCCAATATCCTATTTGCCGGAGATAATGATTGAGGATTTGGTCTTTAGTTCTAATGATAAGGCACAGATTGATTTGAGTAATGATTTTTTCAAGCTTCTTGTTGATCCGGAAGGTAATGTTACAATTACTACTGTGAAGGATGAGACAATAATTTCCGGCTTATTCTATTATGCACTACACGAAAACTGTAACGAAAAAATTGGTCTTGAGAATGTCATTGTAAGAAAGGTCAATAACAGAACAATATTAATCAATGGAAGTAGTGAGAATGGAGAACAAATAGAGATAGAGTTGTCTGCCGATGACAATATTCCTAAATTGGAAATTCATGTTAATTCGCGCTATCAGAAAAATACTGTTGTAATAAGGGAGGCACTCATAGCGAAGTTTGATGTACCAGTCAACGAGGTCTACAGAAAGAACAGACAGGTAGACGAAAAGTCTTTTGAAGCTGAATATTGGCTGGATAAACAAGGGATAAGGTTTGGAAAAGGAGAAAGATCAGCAACGATTTACCATACTCCTCTTATATCCTCGATGCAGGTAGATGTTGAGAATAGGCTGCTTTATTTTAACCTTGATTTCCATTTGGATCATCCTCATGTCAATATACCATACCAAGAAGATGGTGGACGTCAATGGGAGGATAAATCTGCTTCCAGTTACGGGATAGAAACAACCCGAGAAAGCCATTTCGCTATATATTTTGGTGAAATCCCCGTCACAATTCCTCGATTAATGTTGATTCCGAATGGCTTTACTGCGGGTTATGTGTTTACTGAGCATGCTGACGAAACTAGTATTGAGACGCAAAGAGCTGTCTATTTTGGTTCTGAAGAAATTATAGATACCAGTAATGCCATTGGCGGGTTTGTAGGAAACAGGATACCTGTTACCAAGAGTGTTTTCTATTCAAATCCTGGTGATACCATTAATATGTCAATACATAATTCATCTGAAAGTTCAGAATATACTGATTTTCTGAATCAGTTATTTGCAGCAGGACTATATGATATCTGTCTTCACACCCCTGAATTTTTAAACTCAAATCGAGCAATTTTGGAAGAATCCATTGAATTTATGAAAATACGCTTTAATACAATAACATGGATAGATCATGGATTTTATTCCGGCAAAGAAAATAGAGAATCATTTGTTTGCGACGGGTTTAATTCAGAATCAGATTATTACGTAGCTGACCTTTGGCAGAAGTATAACACACTCTATTTTTGGAATACAGCCGTTGAACTACACCTGAAAAAAATTAATACTTCCTTAAGAGGTTGGAGAGCCTATCTATCGCCAAGAGAAATGAAAGAAATGGGGGTTTTTCTTTCTGGGATCGAATTACTGAAAAGAAGAGAAAATGATGGAAAGTATGAGTCGAACTCTTTCCTGAAGCGTAAAGGAGATAGCTACCCTACCCCGATTTATTATCAGCACCCATCCCGCACAGGGCAGTTTTATTCATGGGCAACAACTTTTGCCAAAGAATACGGGATTCTGTCAGAAGATGAGGTAAGAGTTGAAAATGACCGGATTTTAAGATTAATAAAGGATTGGGGTGTATTCATAAATCATGGATATTTTCCAAGAATACGTGCCGGGAATGATGTCATTAATGAAGTGAATGGCAAACTTGTTATAGATCCATATTTTAATCAGATTTTGCGGAAAATGTCTGAATATCGAGACAGTGGAGATTTGTTTATCACTACTATTCGTGAATTAATGGACTATTGGATAATGCTTGAAAAAATTACTTTTGAATATCTACAGAATGGGGACATCATAGTTTACAATAACAATGATATGCCAATAAATGGATTATCCATGGCAGCACGAACCAAAGGTATTCGGGTGAATGGGGAACCTCCCAATTCAAAATTTATAGGGGAGGATATAATCTTTTGGCTTGACCTTCAGGGAAAGGAACATGCGGTTCTGCAATTAAGTCCTTGATTTGCATATTACATTAGTACCGACTAATCTTGGTATATAATAATCTCTTGCTGACTTAGAAAATTACTACTCTGCCCGAATAGAAAGTAATCTTCTTGGAGTCATGATCTTTCTGAAGACCAAGTGATTGGTAACATAACAATTATATAGTTGATCCTTATTAACATATAACAAATTGATTGTTAATAACTTATGTTCATTTAGGTCTTGATTTTTGTTTAGGTTTTGATTAAATTTG
>JAGODU010000285.1 GCA_017998095.1 Prolixibacteraceae bacterium
TAACATTACCTGTTAATATATAGATAAATGACAAGAAGACTGATAAGTCATCTAGTATTTTATCTGGTATAGAATTATTTATAAGATTCATAATCTAAAAGGTTCTATTGTACCTGCAGTATCTATTCAATTGATATGAAAATATTTTGATGACAAATAGTCTGTTGCTGGCAAGTAATTAGGTTTTGTGTCAACTTATCGTCAACTTGTGTCAACCTGTTTGGTTCAATCTTCCATTCCTGCGAATCAATCCTTCCAAACTGATATTTTTTTAATCTTCTTATGATGGATAGTTATTTGAAAACAACTGTTCTTACGAATTTCTGAATTGACTGTCTACTTATTGAAGTTTCCAGATTGACGGTTTTCCATATTTCCGAGTTTCAAGTTTGACGAATGCGAGAAGACCCAGTCTTCGAGGCTGGCGGGCGGAAATTTTATGACATTTCCAGCGGCGTAAAATTAGGTAAATGAAATTGAAAATTTTGGTTCGGGATTATAGCTGAGCAAAAATGGTATGATTTTGATTTGACAAATGAGTTTTTTGGATTATATTGTGATTATGATGAACCTTCTTTATTCATATGACCTCCGAGCAAGCGGTGGAGATGTCACCCGATGTCTCTGCCGTTTTTTTATATGGGGTAAATTTAGGATTTTTGAGTATATAGGAGTAAAAATCAATATTTAAGGGAATTAAAAAGATATGGAAACAGAGTTAAAGCCAGTGAAAGTAGGACAAGATAAAGCGAGTGTAGAGAAGATATTGGAGAATGTAGAGGAAGGTGTAAATGATTTTTTGGTAATAAGATACATAACAGCGATATTGAAGTTGTATAAAGGTGATGAGAGTAAGGCTATAGAGGATTGTTCAAAGACTTTAAAGATAAAGAAGGATAGAGTTAAGGCGGTTTGGGATGCAAGATATGGAATTATAAAGCATAATGAGGTTTTATTTCAATTAAGTGGAGATGTAATAAAGCGGAAGATAAGGGTTTTGTATGATAGATTATTAAATACATTACTGGATAGAGATTTTAGTCAAGAGAGTGTGAAAGTAATACTTGAAGCTTTAAGGACTATAGCTCAGATAGAGGCGAGGGATAGTTTAACTGATAGTATGGCTTCACCGAGAGATGTATTAGAGAAAGATGGACAAGGTAATGTAGTAAGTATAACGAGAGATAAGTGTGTAATTTTAGTTCCTATGCCGAATAGTGCGCAAAGACAGACTATAGAATTGAGTGATGGCACACTTATCAATGATGATATAATGGATACAGAGACAAAACGGGAGATGGAAGAGGTTCACGCTAAGACTATAGAGGCGCAAAAGAAGTATGAAGATACTCCAACGGATGTAATAGAGGAAATAAAAGAGATAGAGCATAGAGTAATGGGACGCAAAGCCAAGAAGAAGGCGGGAGAGCAAGATGAGTCTGATTGATTTACCTGATAGTGATAAAAATGCCTATACTGAGGATGGAGTTCAGCAGATACTGTTTTCTCCTTTCCCTAAGCAGGCAATGTTTTTAGCCAGTGAAGTAGATGAGGTTTTGTTTGGTGGAGCGAGAGGTTCGGGTAAAACTCAGGCTTTAATCATAGATGCGGCATTAAAACCAAGAAAATGGCATTATGAAGGTAATCAATTGGATATGAAGCCCGTAGTAGATAAATACAGCATAGATTATCCTGAGTATAGAGCGATAATAATTAGGCGCAGATATGACGATTTAATCAAGAATTTTATACCTGAGGCGCAGAAGATATACAGTAAATTAGGTGCGGTATGGCGAGAAAAGCCTAAATCTTTTACTTTCCCCAGTGGAGCTAAGATATTTATGGCATATTGTGATTGTAGAGCGGATGTAGATAAATATATTGGTGGTAATTATCATTATTTGGGAGTAGAAGAGTTAAATCAGTTTCCTGAGAGCTGGATACGAGATTTAGGTGGTTCGGTTCGGTCAGTTAATCCTGAGCTGAAGCCTTATAAAAGGTATACAACAAACCCAGGCGGTGTGGGTCATCTATGGATAAAGCGCAAATTTATTGATAAATGTCCTCCCAAGATAGGAAAAGAGCACTTTGAAGAAAAGTTTAATTTAAGTTGGAATGAGTTAATTCCTTCTCCTCCAGTTCAAGATGAAGAAGGCAATACCATACAATATATACCAGCCTTAGTGTTTGAAAATCCTGTTTTGGTTAAGCAAGACCCAAGATATGTGCGATATTTGAAGTCTTTAGATGAAACAAAGCGCAGAATGTGGTTGTTTGGTGATTGGGATGTTATGGGCGGTGCCTTTTTTGAAGAGTTTAGTGCATTTCATCATATCATAGATGCCAGAGATTTTAATTTAGATACTTATACTGGTAGAGTTTATAGGGTAGTAGATTATGGAACAAAAAATCCTTTTGCAGTAGCCTTCTTTGTAGTGGATGTAGACGGCTATGTCACGGTATTTGACGAGATATACGAGACAGGTTTAGTTCCATCCGAACAAGCAAGGCGCATAAAAGAGAAGACTTCACGCTGGGGCTTAACTGAAGATGATATTTATGCCACTATAGTTGACCCGTCAATGAGGACAAAAACGCACGAATATATGAATACCCTTCATTCAAGTTTGGATATATACATAGATAATGGAATAGAGCATATAGTTTTAGGTAATAATGAAAGAGTTCAAGGCTGGGCTACATTTCACGAATTTCTTAAAGTGCCTGAAGAAGGCAGACCTTATTTGGTTTTCACCTCTAACTGTAAAAATTGCATTGAAACTATACCATCTTTAGTGCGTTCCGATAAAAACCCTGAGGATGTAAATACGGAAGGAGAAGACCACTTAGCCGATGCTTTGCGTTATGGCTTAATGTATATTGACCGTCCTCGTCCTCGTGCGAAAGAACCTGATGTCCCTAACTGGCAAAAGCGATTATTCGGCAAGAAACCTAAATCAAGCTTTACAATCAATAATGTATGGGCAGGATAAAGGATTGACAAGATTTAATAGTATAAAATCATAGGAAATAGGTATGATATGAGACAAGACGACTTAGTAAAAAATGTAATCAGCGTGTATCTGGATGGCACTAACAAATGGAGTGAATCCAGAAAGAGGGCAGAAATTTGCTATAAATTTATGTTAAATGAACAGTGGAATAAAGAAGAAACTGAGAACTTTTTAGCACAAGGTATGCCTCCTATAGTTTATAATCTTATTCTTCCCCGTTTATTTAACCTTTTAGGCACAGAACAACTTAATCGCTCCTCTATCCAAATCAGACCCTATTATAAAGAACAAACGGAATTGGCGGGAATTTTAACGGGATTATTTAATAATCTATGGGAAAGCGAGAATGGCGAAGAAGAACTACAGCGTGCCTTTGTAGATGGACTGATAATGCCTATCCCAGGCTGTATACAGATACGAGTAGAACCAGATGAAGCAGGATTTATGGACTATAAATTCCGTGCACTTAATCCTTATTCCGTCATATTTGACCCCTATTCTTCTCGTTATGACCTCAAGGATTGTCAATATGTAATAATGGAAAGCTGGCTGAGATTAGATGAGTTAATTGATACTTATGGTAATAAAGAAGAGTTTAGATTGGAAGGTTATGACAAGAAATGGTGGAAAAAGCTATCCGAAACGCTTAGCTCAACTATGAAAGAACTCTTTGGAGTGTCAAATATACAATCACAATTCTATGATAAAGAGAGAAACTTATATAAAGTATTGGAGATGCAAACCAGAACCAAAGAAAAACGAGATTTATTTATTAATACTATCACTCAGGAATATGTAGTCTATCCCAAGAATAGCATAGAAGACCCTGCGTCAATGAATTTGATGTATGTATCCGAGACTGAAATTAAGAAAATACATCTAACTACAGTATGTCCATATTTCAATCTGGTTTTAGTAGATGAGAATAACTGGCTGGACACTGATAGATACGATATTATACCCTATTATTCAATGGACTTTGGCAATCAGAAATCGCAGAACTCGTCTTTAGTTTGGGCTATGATAGACCCGCAAAAGAACCTTAATAAACGAGAAATACAGAAAACTGCCTATATTGATAGGGCAATGATAAGTCCAGTAATGTTTTCCTATGAGGACAGAGATACAAAAGAAGATTTTGATATAAATGGGCGCAATCCGCATTATACAATGCTGG
>JAGODU010000286.1 GCA_017998095.1 Prolixibacteraceae bacterium
CAAGGTTTACTGTACAGTTCGGAAAATAGTTAACATAGCCGTCATCTTCAATAATTATTTTTCCATCATTCACATTTATCACAGCTCCAGTATTAATGACTAAACGCCCTCCCCTTTTAACTCTTAGAGTTGCATTTTGACTTAGGTCAATTCTACTATTGGATTCAAGAATTAACTGGCTATTGTTATCAACCACAAATTCTCCATTTGACTCAATGTTAATGAAAGAGCCAGCTTTGCAATAGAACTTTGTAGGATCAGAAAAAACCAATAATCCATTGACAGTTATTGGATTATCCATCTTTGTTTCCGTCAATCCTTGATCTAGGGTTATCCTCTTCCCGCTCTTCAAATTTAATGAATAGCCTCCAGTATTTCCGATTGGGTTCAGGTGAATATCTGGAGCACACCATCTTTGGTCATTAACAACATCGACATCATCAAATCTAATTTTAACTTGAATGTTTCCACCATTTTGAGAAACAATTTCAATTGAAACACCATTTAGATACACAACTCTCTCATCTTTTGGATCACCAATAGGATCCTGTCGACTAGAAAGATTAATCATTGATGAAGTTGTTGGATTAAAGCCTAATCCAAACTTTCTAGCACCACTATACTTAAAGACTTGCCTCGGATTTCCTGCTTGAAACACATTATATTGATAGACGCCTTGATTATTCTCATAAATCTTTGGATACCTATCATCATAATCCAGCTCATTGATAGGCGGTACTCTATCAATCGAGATTTCATCGAGGTCACATCCTCCTGTAAGTGGATTAGGCAGCCCCTTAATAAAGGGCAGAATTGGCACAGGCCAACAACTTGTTACTTGGGCTGTGGCCTCCAAATTCACATCATAAAAACCGTCCGCAGAAATGTATCGTAAATAATCGGAATGTGAACCATAAACATTTGATGCTAGATTATCGTTTATCACATCTTTCCCTATTTGTAGATAAGCATAGAGGCCATAAGTTGCGGGGTCTATGCATGGATTTCCAATTGCGGTTCGATATTCATCAAATAATACCCCATTCATGGTTCTACCATTGTGATTCTCCAACCAGATATATTCTTGATATTTATTTCCTGGTGTAAATGGCAATTTTATCCTTATTGCATCGCCAGTAACAGTAAAATCACGTAATGTATACGTTCCGGAATGACTCGAAACAGAAGCATCTAAATCTCCTGAAACTTCCATCGAATTAGTTTCGTCTCGGGCGGATATTGAATATTGATTTCCCGGCGCGATCCAGTTTAATCTGTGTCGATCCCATGCGCTCCAACAATTTAATGCCGCACTGGTTAAACTTAGCATAGCATGTGCGCTATTTTTACCAATCCACATATTTGCTTCACTCCCTCCAGATACATGAAAATTATTTCCACCAATTATTAAATGTGAAAATTCATGTCTTGCAATGTCCAATGGCATATTAACCTGCGCCCCAAACTGAGACCATGAATCTGAATTATATCCTAATATTGTACCCAAGTTAAGAGTTGTGGCATTTCCTGTGCCAGTAGCTATGTTATGATTCCTCCACATTATCATAACATGATCGAATGAAGAATTACTGCTATTCAATTTCGCCATGCCAAATAATGAAGGTGTCCATAAATCAAAAAAGGCTGGATTAGTAATGCCGGATCTTGTTACAAATCCTGTAGTCATCTGATTATTGATTGCAGCTACTAATGCATTCTGATAGCCGAAGGCAATAATATCACTTTCGTTAACAGTAATAACACCGCCGTTTGATGAAGGCTGCAAGTAATCTCCTTGTACAAAAAAGTTGCCAGATGAAGCTAAATGAAAATACTGAGTAAATAATCCAGTCAATGGAACAGACATATCAAACATACTATTACCCCAGACAGGAAATGTCCCTTGCTGCCAAGTAACATTAGAATTTGGGTCAACGCCCACATCATAATTTACTTCCGCTAGAATAACTAAAATTCGAAGGGTTCCCGAGCAGGGCAAATGCCAACCATTTCTTGACTCGTATATAGCAGTTGGATAGGAAGCGGGTATTAAATCCTGCATGCATTCCTGAGCAAGAAGGTGATTACAGGCCAAAATTAAATTAAGTAAATTTAAAATATATTTTATTGAACCGTATCTCATGTCATTTTATTTATTAGAACTCGTCTCAAGATTGTCTTTATCAGAATTCTCGCACATGCAAGCTGAAAAAAACCGAGGAAATTCTCGACATGGAAATCGTATCGAGTTCCACAACGGCGGTGATTCTGAAGCCATGCAAAGAGTCTTTACACTTTCCATCGTCTGACATATATACAGAGTGTCCTTTAATATTGCGCGGCCTTTTTCTTTCTGTTTTTCTAGTGCGGTGCAATTAGCTTTATTACTCTTTTTTAACTTTATGTCCAGAGGATCGCTATCGTAAGCCTGATCACCAATGAGCTTTTCTGAACGTCCGTTCACATGCTTCGAATCAATTATCTCTTCCGCCAACTTTAATTCATGGGTGTTTGCAGTTCCGGCCCATACGGAGACAGGTAAACCAGAAGCGTCTGCGGTTGCCATGATCTTGGCGCCCTTTGCTTTCTTAGTTTTTCCAATACCAGAGCCCCTTTTTTGGCCGCTGCAAACGTGCCATCTATGAAGCATTCAGTTAAGTCAATCTTCCCTCGTTCTATAAGGTCATTGACGATCCGCCATAGTGTAGTATTTTATTCCACAATCCGGATTGAACCCAATTTTGAAAATACCTGTGGCAATTCTGATGCGGCGGATACCTGCCAGGCATATCATGCCATGGTGCTCCAGTCCGACAGATCCACAATATTCCATTGACAATCCTTCGCAATTCCTGAGGTGGCCTTCCTACTTTTCCAGATTTACTCCTAAGCAGAAGCTTCCATTGGTCTTCCGTTAAACCCATTTTCCTTGCAAGTAAATGCAGCTAGAAAAACGATTTTCATCCACACGACACCGCTTCTAAACGATTGATTGTTAAAGGTATAGATGTTTTCTTAACTTTGAGATGGCTTTTAGTATTTGATGTACTTCAACCTCTTTATCATATTCGAAGCAAGTTGAATATAAATAGTGTACAAACCACTTGGTAGTTCATTCACATTTATCTCAATACTATTTCGATACACTTTCTTATATGAAGAGGCTATGGAGTTTGAAGAATTAATAATATAAATGTTCTGAATGGGGGTTGGTGAATCAAGTATTAATATATATGATCCTGGGTTAGGGAATACTCTTATAAATGTATCTGCTTCCTCAATTGTATTTAATGCATTATTCCAAAAAAGCACACTCATGGGGAACTGACTTCGAGAACCAAAATTAAATTGTGGTGCTAGTACGCTATCTGTCATGAGCATGTTGTATGCTTGTAACGGAGGATCGTTGTTTATTGACCAAAAATAATCATTAACAATTTCGGCCACATTTATAAATCGATTTGAGGGGGTATCAATTGGCAATATAGGAGATCTAAAAAGACTGGTATCCCATCTAATTATCAATGGGTAAGTAAAATTAATTGCATCAATACTAATTAATTCATGATTTGGGAAAGCTGAAAAAGAAATGGCCTTGGTCTTTGTAGTATCGCTTGCTTGATTAAATAGCCAAACATTAAAACGTGAATGATCTAGTGGCGTATGGCCTTCGCCAAGACTTGTGTCAACTCCAGAGGTCGCAGATGAATCATATATCAACCATACAGTATCTCTTTGACCAGTTCCATCCTCAAATGCAACATGAAATCTCCATTGAGATTGGCCGTAAGTCATCCCACTAAATAAATTTATCAAAAACGTGATTAACACATAGATTTTTTTCATGCTTTTCAAAGTTCCATGAACTGATTGAATAACTTACCGGAGGCCCCCAACGCAACACAAGATAAACATATGTTGAGAAATAGGCAATCATTATCGAATTAATTGTCAGGAACGAAAAACCCGCAGGGTGATCCTGGTAATGTTACAGTTGAAGGATAATGAAAGCGTTCGAGAAGGCCTATCAGATTATTGAACAATTGCAGCATGATCCGGAACAAGGGCTGATGGAATACAATTACGAGCTAAGCCACCGCGGACAATATCGATACAGGAGATCTTCCATAAAACCCTTCCTGAATCGTGTCCCGCTTTGA